>JAQXFA010000160.1 GCA_029250565.1 Candidatus Thalassarchaeaceae archaeon | reverse complement strand
ACTGCCATGTTAGGCCGAGGCCCTCAACAGGCTTGATGCTTTCACTCAGTTAAGACCCTAGGTGCAGAATCTAAAACCGTATCACTGCAACCCGATGCGAACTGTTTGAAGTTGTCTTGGAACATTAAAGCCAACTTATTCGCCACCGCTTCAAATTCAGCATCATTTTCCCAAGTTGTTTTAGGGTTGAGAATTTCACTTGGTACACCTTCACAAGTAGAAGGGATTTCAAAACCAAAACGTTGGTCAACCACAAATTCAGTATTATTGAGTGTCCCATCTAATGCTGCATTGAGAAGTGCCCTAGTCCATCGGATTTTGATGCGTTTGCTGTTTCCATATCCACCTGCAACCCAACCAGTATTGAGTAACCAGCATGAAGCGTTGTTCTCTGCAACTTTCTTAGATAATAGGTTTGCATAGACACTAGGGTGCATAGGCATGAATGGTGCCCCAAAACAAGCCGAGAAAGTAGCTTGAGGTTCAACAATCCCGACTTCAGTTCCAGCCACCTTAGCGGTGTAACCTGAAATGAAATGGTAAGCGGCTTGATCGGGTGTTAGCCGTGAGATAGGAGGGAGAACCCCAAAAGCATCACAGGTGAGAAAGACCACATTTTTTGGCTGCCCACCCCGGCTTTCAATAACCCTATTTTTAATCGCTTCAAGAGGATATGATCCACGGGTATTTTGAGTCAAAGAGGTGTCATTGAAATCTGGTACCCCTTTTTCATCCAAGATGACATTCTCAAGAATGGTACCAGGCATTCTCGTAGTAGCAAAGATTTCAGGCTCATCTTGTTCAGATAAGTCAATCATTTTGGCATAACATCCGCCTTCAAAGTTGAATACACCATCATGATTCCAGCCGTGCTCATCATCACCAATTAGTGGCCTATTTGGGTCAGCAGATAGTGTGGTTTTGCCTGTACCAGATAGTCCGAAGAATACTGCACAGTCCCCTTCTTGCCCGACATTGGCAGAGCAATGCATAGGCAACTGCCCTTGGGTTGGAAGAATATAGTTCATCACTGAGAAAATTGATTTTTTAATTTCTCCAGCATATTTAGTTCCACCAATGATAACTTGCTTCTCAGAAAAGCAAACGATTACAAAAGCTTCCGAATTAATGCCATCAATCTCAGCATCAGCCAAAAAGTTAGGTGCATGTAAAATCGTGAACTCAGGAACATGTGATTCAATCTGTTCTTGGCTTGGTCTTAGAAACATATTGCGGGAAAAAGCAGCGTGCCAAGCATTTTCTGTAACAACACGGATTGGTAGTCGCTGGTTTTCATCAGCTCCTGCGTAGAGATCTTGGACAAATAATTCTGGCATTAAGTTAAGATAATTACGAACTTTTTCGCGTAGATTATCAAAGACATATCGCGTAGTAGGGACATTTACATCACCCCACCAAACATTATCTTCAACTAATTCTTCTCTGACGATAAATTTGTCATTTGGAGAGCGACCAGTGCGGTCCCCAGTTTCCGTGATTAATACACCGTGTGCACTGAGAAAACCTTCCTCTCTTTTCACTGCTTGTTCAATCAAATCTGTGCCTTCGTTATTCCAGTGAATTTTCCCCGCTGGTGACAATCCGTGTGCGCCTAAGTCGACAGGCCCCGGGGGGGCGCCATCCTCTCGGATGAGGGTCGTCATAACGGGTGCGGGTCGCGGGACCTCTTAGAATGCTGCGGAACGAATATATGTTGATAAAATCATAATTCCAGTATTCCATTCAAGGGCGACCTTGATGGATAAGGTCGGTTCTGAGACATTTAGATGGGGGACGATTCGCCTGATGAGGATGACTCAGTCATCCGAAAACGAGCCTTTGACATGGGCGGTGGGCTTGATTTATCCAACTTCCTTAACGAAGACATCGTAGAGGAAACAAAACAACTTTCCTCACCCAAAACAGAACAACCCGAAAAGGAAGTTGTGGACGAGGCGATGGGCGACATTTTTGATCCATTTGCAGATGGCCCTCAACCGGGTGATGTACAACGAGATGGAACCATTCATTCACCACCGGAAATGGACAGCATTACCGAGTTGGCAACGACTGGAGAAAAACGCCTTCACTGGGGTATCATGGTAGGCATGATTCTCGTTTATTCAATAGTAGGTTGGTTAGTAGGAACAACTCTTGACCCAATCGTAGGTCTAATTGGTTTACTTGGGTTGGCAACTCTTGGTTTTGTATTAGGTGAGAGATGGGTTCCTGACCCAGCGATGAGGATGCTCGGCATAACCTGGGTGATAATCACCATGAAACTCTTGTATGGGTTGGCTATTGATCTAGGTCACTGGGAGTTGTGGGGTGTTTTCCCACTTGACCCGACCATGTTAGGTGGAGTATTGCTCGCTCTTGTAGGCCTGAATGTCTGGATATCTTATCACCATGATGAAGATGCAATCGCTGCTCAAGCAACATTAGTATTGCTTGCAATAGGATCTGGTGCAGGAGCGGTGTATGGGCAGATTGGTGTAGCAGGGGGAATCATCGTTGCAACCCTATTGCTACATGGTTTAGCATGGCATCGTAAAAGTGGTAATCTTGCATCACTTGGAATTGCTGCCTCCAATTTGTGGATAGGAATGCACGCATTCAGTAATAATTGGACAGTTGGGGCATTAGAAATCGTACCCTTTGATGACTTGTTGTTACTATTCCTTCTGCTTGGCGGTATCAATGCTCTAAATGCGGCTATGGCGGCTAGGTTTTCTGCCGAGAAAAATTGGTTTTCCGATGGATTACAGTTGGTTGGACTTGGCCGACCTGGATTATGGTCAGTTTCTATTGGATTAGGAATGATTGGTGCGTTACTGGCAATTTCAGCAAATCGTGCAGAGACTTCCTATGCCCTTGCATTGATTATGATGCTCCTTGCCTGTTTTAGTGGCTCATATTTGGTTGTTAGAAAGGTTCCAAAGAGCCGAGTACTCACTCCACTTTCTGCTGCATTGCCAGCATTAATATTGATTCTAATCATTCAGATATCAGCGTCCTTCACAGCACCTTTTGGAATCGGAGCATACGATGTATTCGCAGTTGGTGCAGCTATCCTTACAGCATTCATACTACTATCGAATCAATCGCTGGTAAGTGACCATGTTTTGTGGGGTGGAAGCCTTGTATTGATTCTCTTGATGACGATTTTAATTCCAGCCACCCCCTCTGCTCAAGGTGGTGACGGGGCACTGGTTTTGTTCATTGCACTAGGAGCCATTCATCTTGGTACAGCGGCCTTAGCCCTATTGAGAAAATCACCATCTCTCGCAGGTGTAACAATACTTGCACCATGGCTATGGGTTCTGTTCATTTCATTCTGGGCAATGGGTGCACAAACTTTCAACGCGGCAAATCAATCATGGGAATTAGCAACTGGTGTAGTCGGTTGGGATGGTAATTATTTGGTTGCGTATCTTGTAGTAGTGACGATATTACAGTACCCTGTGAATAAAGCACTTGGAGAATCAGGAGTAAATCTAGCCGCTCGCCTAGTAGGACTTTCAGAAGTTGGTGCGAGATTACGTGATAGTGGTTTGTTGAAGTTGTGGAATATCGGTTTTATTCTCTCACTTATCATTTGGATTGTAGTAACCCGTGGAACTGATGTTTCAGGTTATGGGTTGATAGTAGGTTTAGCAGTCGTATTAGCAATCAATATCTTTGCAGAATGTCGTGGTGAACATCAAGATAACCCACGCACTTTGATGGTGTTGTTTGGAATCACAACTTTGTTGCTACAATGGCGCAACGGGCTTGATGCGGCTTGGATGCTGATGATAGTTGGTGGCCTTGGTTCTCTTGTGTTATTTAGCAAAAATATCGAAACCGAGGACATTCTCAGCCTATTGATGGGATTCTTAACTGCTCAAACAGTGATATTCTCACTTGATCAGAGAACCACATCTTTGCTGGATGGTGAGCAATTATTGCCAACTGAAAGCACAGGATGGGTAATTCTTATCTCAGTATTTTTGACTCTTGCACTATATCTTCCAAGGGCTGGGAAAATGGAGAAATTGCTCAAACCAGCAGCATCTTCGGCATTGATGTTGATGGCAACAATTTGGGCTATGGCGGCAGATGGAATGACATTTACCCAACTTTCAATTTCCGCTCTAATGTTTGTTGGTTCAGCCATTTGGTTAGCCGCTCAAGGTGAATTACGCGCTGAATTAAAGGCGGTTGGTGCAAGAGATGAGAGGCGAAGCAGAATGGAACGAATTGATGAAGTTCAACGTTCTTTGGAGGCGGGCGGGTCAATGCAATCTCTACTTCAACCAGAACAGCTTTCTCTTCCATCAGGTGAACATTCAACCTCTTCCCCGTTGGTGGTAAGTGGTGGGCAGGAATCGGCTATTTCTAGCAGTTCTGAATTAACTCTTAATGAAGCATCAAAAACTTATCATTTTGATTCTGAAGAGGCCGCTGCTGCGGCCGCTAGCGGTGACGTATCCATTGAACACATGTCACAAGCCAAATCAGTAGGTGCAATCAAGACGGTTGCTCCTGAGTTGTATATGCAGGCTGAAAGAATGCGCAAGCGATCTAAGAGGAGAGGTGAATTATCTCGTGAAGAAATGTTGTATGGTGACATTCACCATAAACCTGTGATTGTACTTGCCTTCATTGCCAGTATTATCCTATTTGGAGTATATACTGTGTGGAGTTTTGGTTCCGCATCAGCAGGAATATTAGTTGTGAGCGGTGCAATTTCTCTAGTACTCATTGGTATATCACGATGGCGTGCTAGCAGTAATAATTTGAGTTTGCCAGATGTACTTGGAATCGAAACTCCATTTGCTGCTACAATAGCTGGCTTGACTCTAATGCAAATTACAGGTAGATTAGCAGCGGGAGCATCTCTAGGAAATCAATTAGATTTCGGTGTATTTGCAATCATTGTTTTGCTAATTATTGGTATTTCTTTAACTGGTCGTAAGGACTTGGTACATCGAATCCCTGCAGCAATTGAGTGGTATGTGGCAACCCTCCTGGTATCTCGAATTGCTGGTGCTATGATGGCAGGAACTATGCCAATGCCGGTGTTGACAGACCCATTCACTCCATTGGAAGGAGGAGATACTCTCTCTTACACAGTTCCCTGGTTGTTAGTTGAAGGAGTGTTGCTAGCTTGTGTTGTAGGATGGGATTGGATAGAGGCAGTTAGGAGACGCCATGAACTACCTGATTTCCACGGTGCCGCAGGTAGAGGTGGCTGGGTAGCTTCAGTGGCCATGCTATCTATTGGTCCTGTAGCAATCATAGCAATTGTACTAGGTTTGCGCCGTTCGATCCAATGGCAACAACCAGCAGCAGTTGGAATCATCGTACTTAGTACGGTTATAGTGGCTCGTTCGTTAGCAAGTTGGTTTGACGGATTAGTTGAATTCATCCCACATTTGATGATTATTTTAGGATTAATTTCTCTTGCTTGTTTGGTATTAAGTGTACCAATGCGAAAGCCTGGTTGGAGTTCTACATGGTCATGGGATGCCCATCTCCTTCTACCATTGGGTGTTCTATTACTTACAGGAATAAGTGCATTTTTGGTTATCTCTTTACTCACCCTTTCTCTAACTATTTGGGTAACAGGGATACTTCAATTACGCCGTTCACTTCGAGTTTGGGGTGCCGCAGATTTGGTTATCGCTCTAGTAGTAGCAGCGTTGGCAGCCCAAGGTGAGATCAATACAAATTCCCTATTATTGATGGGTATTGCATTAGGGCTTGAATTGGGTATAATCGCTTGGCTTGGGCAGAAACATGAGGGCCAAATGGCCATTGATTGAACTAGTCAATCAGTCCATATCTTGATTTGAGGTGGCTTACAGGGTGTGTTGTGTCTGGACCGTGGATAAGCGATGAGCCCGAGGACCCACCGGTTCCTTTAGGGCTCAATGAGATGACAATTCCTAGGGCTGCAATTTTGGCTTCCTTGGGTACCATTGCCATGCTTTTGATATCAATTATTTGGGTTGGGTGGGGTGCTTACACTTTCCTCGGACAAATGGATGAGGCTTTTGTTACGGTTGACGAAACATCCCTGCAAGAAGATGGTCGCTGGGCTTGGGAAGCAATGTTGTTATTCGACACATGTGATCCTAAAGATGATGCATGGGATTGGCCAGAAAATCTCTCTGCTCAAGATGAGCCCTTTTGGTTACCCGGAGAAGTAACTTGTGAATGGCGCCACCAAGGGGTAGGTGATACTGCTGTTGTCGCCGTCAATAACGCAGGAAATACAACTCTTGAGTTGCAAGTAACGGTTGATAGTGAATCGGTTTCAGTGAGTGAACCATCAAGTGGGTTGCTTACGATTGAAGGAGATTCAGCAGAATTACTAGTTTTAGAATTAGATTCTGATATTGAAGAAGAGATATTTTTGGTCACAATTTCACATCCAACTGTTGAAGGTGCTGAGGTGCAATTAGAAGTGAGATTACTAGCAGGTGATGATTGGTCCCTCCATACAGATTATGGTAATCG
>JAQXFA010000159.1 GCA_029250565.1 Candidatus Thalassarchaeaceae archaeon | reverse complement strand
AAGACCACATATTCCGTGACAGTCATGGCGCCCCCATGGGCTCTACTGAAGGCCCTCTTTTAGAAGCATTAAGAACGGAAGAATCACAACATGATTGGCAATTCAGTATTGAATTTAATAATGGGAGAATGCTCTATTTGATGGGCGCTGCTGAACCATTATTCGGAGCCGATGGGCGCCTCAGTGGTGTCGTATGTTCTTATCAGGACATAACCGAATTGATTGGATTACAACACGCACTTGAGGAACAATTGACTGAGACAAAGAGTGCTGCTCAGGAATTACGGCTAACCCACGGTGAATTATCGCGGGCACACAATCTTCAAGCAGGATTCATTGCAAACTTCAGCCACGATTTACGAACCCCTCTTTCTGGTGTTCTAGGGTTTGCAGATTTACTTGATATTTCACCTAATCTTGATATTGAAGAAAAAGAATTCTTACAGGAAATAATCGATGCGGGGGATTCTCTCCGTATGATGATTGATTCTGTTATCACCTACTCTAACATTATCTCTGGGACTGTTCGGATTACCTCAGAATGGCACGATATTGACACCCTAGTTGAAAAATCAAGTGAGGCAGCTAGAAAGGTGTGTACTCGGAGAGGGCTTGAGTTCCATATGGAGATGGTTAATGCGCCAGAAAAAATGTGTATTGATGAAATGAGACTTCAAGAGGTCCTCGAACAATTATTGGATAACGCAGTGAAATTTACCGAAAAAGGACACATTACCCTCAAAGTGAGCAGTGTTGCCGATAATGTCGTGTTTGAAATCTCAGATACAGGTCCTGGGATTTCTCATGAAGCTGAGATGAGATTGTATGAGCCATACTCAAAGGCGCTTGTCAAGGATGGGCAACTTAGGCGTGGAGTCGGTCTAGGCCTTACACTTGTCAAAGCACTTTGTGATTTGATGCACGGCAAAGTTGACTACTCAACATCTACACAAGGAACTACATTCAGAGTGCAGTTCCCACTGATTTATACACCGATGTTATCTTAAAATTAAGTTAATGATAATTCATATGATTTTCAATCACACTAAGAAAATGGATCATACTTGTCTTCTGATTGAATGTTTGAAAACTTCTCAACAATATTTTTGCTAGTTGCATTAGGATTTGAATCTAGATAAGGAAGAATTTGTTTTGCCAAATTCTCATTTTCTTTCATTGAGTTTTCATTTTCTTCAAGACCAAAACTCGATTGGATGTCGTCATAGGCTGTATCCAACATTTCTGTATCTGATAATTGCCCATCTTTGTTTTTATCCATGATGAGAAATGAAGCAATCGCAAATGCCTTTTCTTGATTATTTTCTTCATTATCACTTAGGATTTCTGAAATCAATGATTCAAGTTTTTGTCCTACTTCATCTTTATCTAAGGCAGAGAATTTCTGTTTCATTTTCTTTTGCATTAAAAAATCCCTCTTAGTTTTCTCCTTTGTTTTTCGGAATACTAAAGATTCACCATCAGCAACAAGAACAGTATTTCCCATTAATACATCCAATAGTCCTTTCAACATGAGTAATGATAGGATTGCTCCAAGCCCACAAAAAGGACTCACGAAGAGATATCCAGCTGCTGAAACAGCAAGAACTAAGACAAGCCAAATTAATGAATATGCAACATTAAAAAAGAATGATTTAGGCTTGTCTCCACGTTTAAATGCGATATTGGGATATCGCATTTTAGCATACCTTAATGATTTTTCATCGCCCATATTTTAAACTGCTATTAAATTCACTTTCAATGTATCCCCGGCAACAATTCAAGAGGAGGGATTTCATCTTGCCATGTCATCATCAAACCGCAAAAAATCAAGTTCCTCAAACTGAACTAGGGAAGGTGAATTCAGTGCTAAATTATGTTTCAATGCCTGAGATAAACTAACCCAATTTCGTTCAGTCCCATCAATCCACTCGTAATTATGACCTGGAATTAGACGCCAATCACTAGGCAGCCCTTTGAGAATCTCCCTGGCATGAATGACACTTCTCCATTGAGATTGTGAATCCCCACCGGGTAGATCAACCCTGCCAGAACGTTGGGTGAACAGTAAATCTCCCGCGTGAAATACTCCATGGCCATGGAGGGTGAGATGCCCTGGTGCATGACCTGGTGTGTGAGTGACTTCAAGGGTAATACCACCTGCAATCCATTGCTCACCTGAATGTACTGGATGATTCCAAGTATGTGTGAAATCTATGTGACGAAATAATACTCGCCCAAGTAAGTTAGGATAGTTCGATTCAACATGCCCCCATAACTCAATTTCAGGATGGGATTTTACGATTTTCTTAACACCTGATGTGTGGTCTCTATGAGTGTGGGTTAGAATGATGTGGGTTGGCGATAAACCTTCATTTTCTAGGGCTGAAAGCCATTTTTTAGCAGAGTAGGGGTCAATGATTACTACTGTATTTGTGGCTCTGTTAATGAACGCTGTATTGACGTTTCCAAATGGTCCTTGCTGGCTAACCCATACCTCAATTCCATCGTCTTCTATTCGGCGGTCAAACTCGCCTTTGGCTAACATCAAAATCATGCGAGGGGGGGTATGGCATTGAAATTACTGATTTTACCGCGCGGGGCGGGTCTTAAGTGTGAGTGTGTTTGTCGCCTCTATAAGAGGCGGCAGTATGAGGGGACGTGATTCTGCTAGTAGATTGCTCATTGTTGGGCTAGCTTTTATCCTACTTGCTCCACTTGCGATTAGTTCTGCAAGTGCAGATTCTGACGACATTGAATTAGTGATTTCTATTTCTGAACCAACTACCGGGGCAGATTGGTACGATGGAGGAGAATCCCTTTCAATCTCAATTTCTGTGAAGAATTCTGGTGCAACTACTCAATCTATTGAATACAATCCATCCTGCCCTGTTGAAATTGAAATACTTGACAAAGATGATGAATTATTTACATCTCTACGAGAGCACAGAGTTTGCCTTGAACAACGTCGAGCGATTGACATACCTGCTGGGCAAACAAGAAGCCTTGATTCATTTGATTGGCAATGGCAAAACGCATCTGGGGCAGTTATCAACAGTGGTGATGTTACAATTGATTTCAACTTTGAATCAGGTTTAGCAACACATGTACAACCTATACAATTCCAGCGCAGTCCTGTGTTAATTGAAAACTTGGTATTACAAGTCAACACCGCCCCACCTATTAGTGGCGGATTAGATTATTTGTCAGGGGAGAGTGTCTACTCTCATGTTTCACTCACCAATAGTGGTAGTAACCCGATAACTATTGATGCTGATGAAGGTTGCATAGTTACAATTCAAGTTAACACAATGACTACATCAAATCCTCCTTCAATGACAGACTTAGAATGTGGCTCAGGAACTACTCTTGGAATTGGGGAATCTGTTCCTTTGGGTTGGCTAGTTTGGGACTTTACCTCTGGAGGTGAACAACTTGAATCAGGGCTGTGGTCTGTTGAAATTGCAACAACTGGTTTGAGTGGTTTGACTAGTACCTTTGATGCAACCCTAGCAATAGGTGAGCCTCTCCCTGAGGCTTTAGTTGAGGTTGCTGTTAGTTTACTAGGTGATGATGATCTAGATGGTATAGTTACTGATACAGATAATATTCAAGTTAAAACCGAGTTAGTTAATTCAGCCGGAGTGCCTGCTGAGTTGCAATTCAACAGCAGTTGTCTAGTTTCTATTCAATTAATTTCTGAAGAAGGAATGATAACCAAGGATTCAAGATTGAATGATATCTGTGAAACCGAATTTTCTGAATTAAAGGTTGACCCTACTAGCCAATACACTATTGACCAGCGAATGTGGTCAATGAATGCAGATAGTACTTGTGAACTCAATGATGGCTCTTACCTAATGTTAGTAACAATCCCTGAATATGGGATTACTACAGAATATCTAATCAATTACGATGGTAGCGATAGTGGACCCGCCTGTTTAGCATCAATGCAAGATACTAGCCTAGCACAATTCAGAGTGATTGATTTACTCACTAACAATCCTGGGACTGATCAAGAATCGATTACTTTCCAAATCCAACTAGAGAACCAAGTTGACTTGGATATCCACTGGCCTCAAGAATGTCGATTGACCTTTACCCTACAGCGTGTTGGTGAATCGCAACCCCATCAAATGTGGAATGAACAGTGTGGGGAAACTGGAGGAGTTATGGAGACGATTGCCGCTGGTAATGGTATACCGTTTGACCCATTTACAATCGAATTTGGTCAACTCAATCAAGGAACTTGGTCTATTTTCATAGAAACCACTGGTACACCTAGATTCACCACCCAATTAGCCCATACTTGGAACCCCCCTATGATTGAAGAGGAACAGAATTCCGATGATGACTCCGAAAGCGAGGTTGCAGATGAAACAATAGTGCAAGAAGATGCTATTCTATTGAGTTGGATGGCCGAAGGTAGTTGGCAATATGTCACTACTGATTTTGGTGGATGTTGGATTCTAATTGATGTTGATGATAATGAACACGCTTACTCATCTACCTTAGTAGACAACTGGAAACCACTTCCAAATCACAGAGGTGCGTATTGGGTTGAGGAAACTGTTGACAGCTCAACTGCTTGTTCCGGCTGGGCATCTAACATTGTTGTAGTTGAGGTACTAGGTGAAGCGCAAATCGCCTCCACAGATACTAACATTGACAATGAAGTAGTATCTGAAACACCAGTAATTTCTATTCCTGCTGCGGCTCCAACAATCGTTGCTTTAGTTGCATCAACTAGTTTACTCGCACTGATTGCTGGTGCTGTGACTCAAGTTGAATGGATTCGACTGCCAGCAACAAAATATGGTCTCGCTCTTCTTGGCTTGGTACGTAAGACTAAGGAATCTGGTGGGGAATACCAACGGGGTAGGATTGTTGCCTATATTGAACTGCACAGAGGTATTCACTTCAGAGCGTTACTTGGGGCTTTAAAAATGTCAAATGGACAGTTAACCCATCATCTATCAGTATTGGAATCTGATGAACGAGTATGGAGGCGTAAGGATGGTCGTAAGGTTAGATATTATCCTGCATCCATTGACTCAAGAACTGAGGATGATGATTTACCCGTTCCAGTACTCACTCCTGACCCGAACAGTCTGCAGGGTAAGATTCTACAGATCCTTGACATCCACGAAAATGAAATTCTAAATCTATCACAGAAAGAATTGTCTGACAAATTGGAAACGAGTCAACAATTGGTATCATACCACCTCAAATCACTAGTGGATTGGGGATTGGTTGAGAAAGAGAGAGTAGCCATGCGTTATAGGTACAGGTTGACTGACCGTGCACTGATTCTGCTTAACTCCAATGACTTCCCATCTTTACTTGATGAGGTATGATAATTCCGTTCCTTTGATAGCGGACGGGTGATTCGGCCATTCAATAACGAATGTCTATGTCGTTGAAGGGTTGATTGTATGGAGGAGGAATTCTCGCCTGCAAACATTGAACAGAAGTGGCAAAAGAGATGGTTAGATGAAGAAGTTTTCATCGCTCCATTAGACACTGATAAGCCTAAATTCTACTGCTTAGAAATGTATCCTTATCCTTCTGGAAAAATGCATATTGGCCATGTTAGAAATTATTCTATTGGAGATGCAGTTGCTCGTTATCGACGAGCAAGAGGATTCAATGTCATCTACCCAATGGGTTTCGATTCTTTTGGAATGCCTGCGGAAAATGCAGCCATAAAAGAAGGAAGGCACCCAAGAGATATCACAGATCGTAATATCGCTAGTATCAAATCAGACTTCAAACAAATGGGATTTTCACATGATTGGAATCGACAAGTTATGAGTCATGACCCAAATTACTACAAATGGAATCAATGGTTTTTCCTAAAATTTTACCAAAGTGGATTGGCGTACCGAACTTTTGCGAATGTCAACTGGTGTGAGCAGTGTAACACCGTTTTAGCAAACGAACAAGTGCACAATGGAAGATGCTGGAGATGTTCAAGTGAAGTTGCACAAAGAGACATGGACCAATGGTTTTTGAAAATTACAGAGTACGCGCAAGAACTTCTTGACTCACTTGAAGACATCCAATTCCCCAACCATGTAAAAGCACTACAAAAAGATTGGATGGGCCGTTCAGAAGGTGCGCAGATTAAGTTCAAAGTAGAAGGTGATGATGCTATTGAAATTGAAGCTTTTACCACCCGTCCTGATACGATTTTTGGTGTCACATTTGTAACTCTGGCTCCTGAAAACCCTCTATGTGAGGTTTTGGTTAAGGGTCATGAAAATGAACAAGCATGGCGACAGATGGAGAAGGAAGCAAAGCAACTTTCTGACATGGATAGAGGTATGTTGAAGGAGAAAAAGGGTGTATTCCTTGGCCGGTATGCAATTAATCCACTAAGTGGTGAGAAAATACCAATCTATGCTGGGAATTTCGTTATCGCTTCATACGGTACTGGTTCAGTAATGGCTGTACCAGGCCACGATCAACGTGACTTTGATTTCGCCACTGAGCATGACCTACCAATAAAACGAGTTTTACTTGAAGCTGGCATAGACAATGATGCACCACTAACCTCCGCTTTCGAAGGGTACGGAGAAATGATGAATTCTGCGCAAGAGGGTTTTGATGGTTTAAGTGGAGATGATGCAAAGAGAGCTGTTATTGAAGCGCTCGAAGGTGAAGATTCAGGGAACGGAATGATTCAATGGAAAATTCGTGACTGGTTAATTTCACGACAGAGGTATTGGGGAACTCCAATTCCCATTATCCACTGCAAAGAATGTGGTGCTGTTCCAGTTCCTGAGGATGAATTGCCTGTGTTGCTACCTGATGATGTTGTCTTTAGTGGAGAGGGGAACCCAATGGAGACCTCGCCCACCTTCCTCAATGTTGATTGCCCCGCCTGTGGTAATCCATCAAGAAGAGAAACCGACACAATGGATACTTTTGTTGATTCATCTTGGTATTTCATGCGCTACATTGATGCAAATAATTCTGATTTATGCTTCAGCGGTCAAGCAGCAGATTATTGGATGAATGTTGACTTTTATTGTGGTGGAATTGAGCATGCACAAATGCACTTAATCTACGCTCGGTTTTGGACTAAAGCATTGAGAGACATGGGTTTACATCGTTTTAACGAGCCGTTTGAAGAATTATTATGCCAAGGAATGGTCAATGCTCAAGCACCGTTTTGTGCACCTTGTAACATTACCCACCCGGTAAGTGAAAGAGGTAATGCTTGCCCATATTGCTCTAGCGAATTAACAGAGCGCAGTGCCAAAATGAGTAAATCTCTTGGCAATACTGTCGGACCCGTTTCAATGATTGAACAATATGGTGCAGACACTGTGAGATTATTCATCCTGTTTGCAGCCCAACCTACTGCTGGGATGGATTGGTCTGATAGCGGTGTGGAATCATGCTACAGACAAATGAAGGCTGTTTGGAATTTGAGCCGCGAAATGTTGTCGTGGGAGAATGATGATTCTGCAATTGATGAATGGTTGAATACCCAATTTGAAATTCGTAAAACTGAATGGGTTTCAGCAATGGAATCTGTTGATTTGAGAGCCGGTGTAATGCTCAGTCATTACGAAGTATATTCTGACCTTGTTTGGTACCAACGACGTGGTGGGTGCAATGGTAAGTTGGCACGAACGCTCCTACTTGATTGGGCTAAGATGATGCACCCTGCAACCCCTCATATTGCTGAAGAAATTTGGGCATCTGCAGGAGGTAAAGACTTGATTGCAACCCAAACACTTGGGTTTAATGAAGATGTAAATGATGGCTCTGAGGGGATAAATCCGGTCTTGGCTCGTGAAATTTTCTTGCAATCTGTTCTTGATCAGGCTAGGCAGATGAAAGGTTTAGCTGAGCGACATCTTGAGAATGATGCTACATCTGTAACCTTCCAAATCGCTGAAGATTGGAAAGGTGAATTAGTACGTACAGGTATTGAATTGCTTGAGAGTGACTTCCCAATGAAAGGGGCGATGGGGGAGATTATGTCACGACCATTTACACAGGTTGGGGAAGTTAGGGGACAAGTACCTGGAGCTTGGAAACGAATAATGAAACAATTGTACAAATGGTCACCAACCGAAAGAAATGTGCTGAAAGTTAATCTTGATGAAGTAACAATTCTCAATGAATCTAAGGAATTCATTAGCAACGAATTAAGTATTCAAGAGGTCAATATTTACCTTGTTGGAGATGGAGATGATGTCGGTGGTAAAGCAAGATTCGCTTACCCATCAGAGCCCGGCATCGCATATCTCTGATTCAACGAAATAACCTGCTTGATGAGCCGGAGGTTGAAAAGGGAGGGGCTTCTCGCTCACTACAAGTGAACAGAAACGACAGAGAAGACAACAACCACCAACCGAGGGAAAAAAACCGTAATAGAAATCAGGGTGGCAATAAAGGCCGCTCCAAAAGTGGTCGAACAGGTGGTGGGCAGAATAGCCAATCAGTTGCCCGAATTAAAGAAGCAAAGGAAAGGGCTGAGGCTAGGTTTTCCGTCAATCCCAAACCATTGGGTTTTCCAGATGAATTTGAACCTCCGAATGAGGTATCTATCCAATGGAATACAACACCCGTAAAACAACGTACAGAACGTCAAGCGTGTGATTTAGTGATGATTCCAGGTGAATGGGGATTTCTAGATGATGAGGCTGTAGGTGGAATTGGCGAGCGGTTAGAAAAACACAACATGAGTGTTGACCAAGGCCTATCATTACGCAAAGCATTGATGCAAGAGAAGGCCGTTTACGGCCATTATAAAATGATGAATAAATCAAATACCTTTCTCAAAAGATATGAAAATGGTGAAAGTGTTTTACAACTATCAAGACGATTTGACTTTCCTCCTGTAGCGATTTTTAGAGCAATTCTTACTGCCCGCGGGTGGTCAAAAGTAAAGATTCGTGACTCCCTTAGAGCACCTGACAAAAAGTTAACAAAACGTGATGCTGATGAGTTTCGTGAGGCCGAAGAAAAAGATCGCGTGACAAATGTTGACCAAGGCGAAACTGCAGTAAGAGCAGATTTGTTTGAGGTAGTGCTTGGGAATTACCTAGACACCTTAGGTATCAAATACCGTCGCCAAGAAGATTTGCTAAATGAACAAAAAAAGGAGCATGGTAGGCCACTCAATACCCCAGATTTCCTAATAATGGATGATTTGAAGATCAATGGTAAATCGATTGCTTGGATTGATGCTAAAAATTTCTATGGTGCTAATGTCTCATTTGCTAAGAAGAAAACTAAGAAACAAATGAATCGCTATATCGATGAGTGGGGGGCAGGTGCAATCGTTTACCGGCATGGATTCTGTGAAGGGATGAAAATTCCAGGGGTATTAATGTTAGATGAAACACCTCTAGATCTCACTATCATGTATGATGAGTGATTGGAATTTATCTGAGAGCAGTTTCAGATAATGAAACCTCAATTGATTTCAATCCCATCAAATTAAAACGTTCAATCATCTGCAACATCTCATCGTTATTGAATCCTGATTCAAGTGATGTTGGTAAGATAACAAGGCTTTCTCCAAGCATGCATAAATGAGGGGAGGCTTGCACCTCTGCGAATGAAATTACAGATTCTGCAATTTGTAAAAGTTCAGTTCGACCTGCGTCAGAAGCCAACTTAGAGTCGCGGGCAAAAGAAGTTGAGGTCGTCAATATCTCTCCCCATCGGCTCTTATTCCAAATGCCTTGTTTGAGTGTCGTGAGTTGTTCTTCCCCACTACTTCTGATACGTGTTTTCCACTCTTCATCATCAATATATGCTGATGTATGCCGGGTAGTTCTATCCCTCCAAGCAACTAAGAATTTGAGGTTTGAATACCACCCATCTACAATCCCTGAACCCCCCAATGTTTCGCTCACTTGAGGGCATCCAGGCTCTCTTCTAAGGTCAATACCCCCCGCCCAAAGTGCAGCTATGTCACCCAACCCACCAGAGAGTTTACGCTCTACCAAATGGGCTACATGAAAGGATTGAGGATGTGCGAGTTGTTCATCTACACCCAATGCTCTCTGTAAAGCAAGGGCAGTGGCTAATGCACCAGCGGCTGAAAGGCCGAATCCTTGTTGTTGGGGTAATCCGCAACTTTGTTGAATTTGCCAATTATATTCTAATACTGAAGGAACTAACTGAGAAAGTGTGTCAATTACTGTCTGCTGAAGGGTTAAATTTTGATTTTGAGATTTTTCTAATATTTTTCCTGAACCAATTTCACCAGTTACAATTATTTGACAAGTTGGCTGAATTGGGTCAATACAAAGCCCAATTCCCCGGCTCCCTTGATTAATTAATTCAGCATCATCATCTTGGACGCTGAAAAGTAGAGTAATGTGACCCGATGAAGCGGCTTGCCCTGTAATCTTGGTCATTGTCAAACACCCCGTAAGGGTAATTTGGCTTGGTCTTACCGACTCTCACAGAGCTTCTGCAAAGTCATTGGAAATGGCTTCGAAGCGTCCTGCTAATTCCTTGTAAGCTTGCTCCAAGCAAGTACGAGCAGTCATTGAACCATCGGTTTCGAATTGGAAAATAAATTCGCCTTCAACATCTTCCAAAGTAATTGCATCATTGAAATCAGCTTCTAAATCAGTTCCACTACCGACATGGTTGAGGTCGTTTCGTAGCAAATCTACCTTATCAATATCATTGAGAATTCCCTCTTTATTGAAATCCTTAGCAGTGATATTCAAATTAAGGTCAAATAGCATCTTTGAACGGGTCTTTACATTGATCTTACCGTTCTGGCGTGAGTAGAATGTCACCCCAGATACCGGTGAATACTTTGCATGATCTCTACCTCTACCCATTATTGCATAGAAGTATGCATGAAGCACTTGCCCATCGTATAATTTTGTTAGAGGGGTGGAACCATACGCTTCTGGAATTTCTAATCGGCGGTCACCAATCACATTCATCTCTGACGCAACAACACTTCTACCACCATCTTCACCACTTGATGAAATTGTGTAGATTATTTGGCATGAAGGGCATCCACGTTGGTCAACTACCATGTCTTTGCAATCAGGACATTCATCTTGAAAGTAAAAATCATCGTGGAACGTTGGGATTGGAAGCATTGAGAACCTGTGTGCGAGTTGCTCGTCGCTTATGGCATAATTTGACTCAAATAATTCGCCGGTCTCTTCATTTTTGAAAACACCAAGTTCAACTCTCATTTGGTCAATAGCGAATTTTGGCACATCAGCAATCATGGTTCTACGTAGAGAATTTAGGAACGCTCGGTTAACTCCTGAAAAGAGTATACGTAGTGAAGTATCTGTTTCTGAAAGAACTTTTAATTTTGTCATTTTTAATACACCTCTAAATCAAACTCTTCGGCCTCGGCGGCCGCCCTTACGCTTAGTACCATCATGTGGTCGTGGAGTACAATCCTCAATCCTAGCGACTTGAATACCAGCACGAGTCAAACTTCTGACTGCCTGTTGTGCTCCTGGCCCGGTATTGGGGCTCTTGTTACCACCTTGACCGCGGTATCGAACAATTGCTTGTGAGAAACCTTTGTCTTGGATGGCTTCGGCAATTCGCTCTGCAGCTCTAATTGCTGCGAATTGGCTGCCTTTATCGCTACCTTTCTTGGTTACTTGGCCACCACTGCACTTGGCAATTGTTTCTGCACCAGTTTGATCAGTAGCGGTCATGAGAATATTGTTGTAAGAACTGTAAATATTAATGATACACTTACGAGACATCAGGATTCACCTCCACTAACATCATCTGCACTTGGAGCAGCTTCAGCGGCTTCAGCAATCTGTTGAACTTCTTCAGCAGTTGGAACTCCATCTACAAGTTCCAAACTACTCTCTCCATCCTCATTTTCATATGTGGCTTGTGAACGGATTTCAGTAATACCTACACGGATTGGGTGGTTTTCGCCTGTTGCAATACCACTCTTTTTGCTGTCACCTGTTCTCTTGGCTGAATCATGAAGAGATGATTGAATACTGTATTGTAGTGTATCTTCCTCTTCTCTAGTAATTGTATATCCTGGAACTGTCATTACTTGGTCGCCAACTGATATATGGCCATGAATGAGTAGTTGTCTTGCTTGCTTCATGCTTGAAGCGAATCCTTTGTAGTAAACTTGTGACTGTAGACGGCGAGCCAGTACGTGCTCTACATTAAGACGAAGGATATCGTCAAGAGTTGCGCCTTCAGGAAGCATTCCTCGGCGATGTAGCGAAGTTATCAAATCAGCCTTCTCTCGGGAAACGTGGTCATCTCCTGAATCGGTTGTTGCGATCAACTTCATCGCGTTAGAACGCCATCGGCGCAGTTTACTACGAGCCTTCCAGATTTCTCTGTGGTTACGCAAACCATAGTTGAAAATGAGGGTGCGCTCCTCATCAATCCTCTCGGATTGCCATGGATGTTTGGGGCCTTGCCATACTCTTCGACTAAACTTAGGATGTCCCATACTTCACACCTCACTTCTTCCTCTGAACACCAAGTGTCAATCCACTACGGTTGTTCGAACGTGTTCTTTGCCCTCTTACTCTGCCACCAATTGCGTGGCGTACACCACGGTAGCTCTTGACAGCACGGTGCCTGTCAATATCTTCCTTCTGGACCATCTTGACATCTTGTGAAAACAAATGTAGTTCATCGCCTGAATGTAAATCTCTTTGACGGTTTAACATCCAAAGTGGAACAGCGGTTGGATAATTCTCAATCGCTTCCTTTAGTGAATCAATCTCTTTATCAGACAGAAGTCCACCCATTTTCTTTGCATCTATATCGGCTAAGCCACATAATGCAATTGCAGTTCTCTGACCAACTCCATCAATTGAAGTTAGGCCCAAGCCAATCGGTTTCATTCCATCAACATCAGCCATTGCAAGTCTCAGAATATATCTGAAATCGTCGCCTAACTGACTCTCGTCTATTTTTGCCATTATTCGGTTCCCCCGAGTACACCAGTTGCCCAGTGGCTACTATGTAGCGGCTCCGCGACTTACCCCCCCTATAAAAAAGGGACTATTTTCAAAGAATGGAATTATCGATGAAATGACGGAAATGGGCTTAATTTCACGGTTCTTTACAGATAAACCAAGCATGCCCACCATTAGTTTCAACATCGGCAAGGAAACCTGGTTTTCCGCGTGGATAATCCTTCAATCCGTGATCTAATTTGCCCTGAAGTTTTGGTTGGGCGGATGGTTCCATTTTACATCTAAGAGTGAGTCTAGAAAGGTATGCAAAATTTGCCGAGACTAGAATTGGAGAAATGTTCTCTACAGTTGGTTCAACTTTCAAACGACTAACGACTTGTCCTGTTGATGAGACAAATGCACGGACTAATGATTTCTCCATTTGAAGTGGTTCACTAGAAAGCAACATGGGTCTGCGTCCAGAAATTCTAACCCAATGCCTCGTTGATTCTGCAGGTAATGCTTCCCGTAACCATTGTCCTTGAAGTCCCGATGCTAAGAGAGCAGAATCAACAATTGTTAACCATTCCCCAGTTACAGGTATAACTGAAGATGACCTTTTTGCTTCCGTTGCTCGGCCAGCAAAACTGACGACAGACCCGTCTGAAAGTAACCTTAGCATTCTAGCAGGCGTTGCCGGTTCTGCGGCTGCACCAAACCAAATTGTCAAGCGGTCAATTCTACCACGGCCTGTTGAAACCCATTCCCACGTAATGGGTGAGTCGGGCCAATGCGATAGAAGAAGTTCTTCAATTTCTTTTTGCTGACTATCCAATAGCCTTGGAGAAAGGTCGATGATAATTGCTGGGCCTCTACTTCCTACGACAAAATGGTCAGCCCATCTATTTAGCAAAGTAGAGATTGGGGGTTCCATTTCATCAAGTGAATGATTCTGTGTATCTAAAGGCCTAGCTGGATCTACATGCATAACCGCAACAGCTCGGTCTGACAAGCCAATTTCTGCAAGGGCAGCAGTAGCATCTGTACCATCCCCCACTAATACGAAACTTTCTGAAGTCCATTCACTATTACCACCCTCAGCCACAATTTGACCGTTTGCGGCTGATAGCACTGCAGAATCTGCGTCTAGTTCTATTCCGAGTCCTGCCCTTTCTAACTCTGAACAATAAGCAAAAAGTTGTGATCCAGAGCCGCAAGCAGGGTCGAGAAGTATGCCTTTTCCAAGACGGCAATCGGCCAATTGCTCTGCTCTAGTTAAACAAACTGACCAAGGAGTTGAAAGCCGTTTCATTCGATATGTTTGATACAGTTGTGGTTCACCTGATTCTGATTTACCATCAATTTCATCTTGTGGCGCAATTACTTCTGCAAACCCTAGAATATCAGGGGAAATTGGTAAAACTGTATGAGTTGGCATCACGCACCGAATTAAAGGACGGCTGTTGCTGTTATCCACTTTTCTATTCAAATTAAAAGTTCATTGACGCTCAATTCAAACACCAACCACTGATTATTTGCGGGCTCTCTATCTGGTCTATCTTTGTAAGCAAGTTCAGGTGGAAGAATGACTGTATGTGTTGTTCCATCGCCAATCGCACAGCGAAATATATCACAATCCAAACCAATTACTCCCCAATGGAACCCTTTGATGTAACAAGCACTTGGAGCGCCTGCATCACAAGTTGGTTCTGAACCTGCAGTAACGGGTAAATCGCCTTCATCAAGTTGTTCTCCTGTATCTGAAATCCATACCTTGTAATGTACATTCATTCGATTACCATAATCT
>JAQXFA010000158.1 GCA_029250565.1 Candidatus Thalassarchaeaceae archaeon | reverse complement strand
AGTTACAGCAAATGGCTGGCATCTTTCAACAAATTAATGACCACCGAATTTCTTGTCGTGTGGCGATTACTGGGAATGTAGGGTGTGGTAAAACAGTACTTTCACATGTGTTTTCAAGGGATTTACAGAGGCATCTTGGTGAGGAAAGGGCACTCAAGTTGGTTCATGTCAACTGCCGTAATTTCCCATCCAAATCACAGGTTTTACAGCGTATTGTCACACATCTTGACTCTAGGCACCCGGAGCGCGGTTTTGGTAGCGGCGAGGTGCTGCAATCAATACGCAAGCAATTGCAAGGAAGAAATGAACACCTGCTATTGATTTTAGATGAAGTTGATCATTTACTTAGAGCTGACAAGGGAGACCTTCTCTATCAACTTCTAAGAATTGATGAAGGCCGTGAGATTAAAGGTACAATTTCACTAATAATCATCAGTCAAGAGCAAGTACTTGACCAGTTAGAAGGGGCCGTACTGTCGCGCTTTGGTCAAAGCAATCACATTAGGCTTGAATCATATCAAGAAACGGCATTAACTGCAATCGCTACACAGCGAGCAGCATTATCATGTCATGAGGGTTCTATTTCTGATGGCGTATTGCGTACAATAGGACAACGTTCTGCTGAAACTGGCGATGCCCGAGTTGCCATTGAATTGTTGGAGGATTCAATCAAGAAGGCCGAGCGAGCAGGTCGAGATGAGGTAATCGCCAATGATGTGCGATTTTTGGCAAAAGAAATCGGTCGCACAGTGGAACCGAGTATTGTTGTTGATCTAAACAAACATGCTCAGATGATTTTGCTAGCACTTTGCCGGAGACTTCGCAAGGAGTCTGAGGTGACAACTGGTGATGCAGAAAAGTTGTATCGTGTAGTCTGTGAAGAATATGAAGAAGAACCACGTAGCCATACTACTTTCTGGAAACATCTCAAGCGTCTAGAAGACTTAGAATTGATTGAATCGCATATATCTAGCCGCTCCGAAGGACGCGGCCGCACACAACATCTCTCAATGCCGGCGGCCCTACCTGGGGCCGTTGAGAAACGGCTTGAGAGTGCCCTAAAGGGCAAATGAGGGTGAAATTGGTTGCCCTTACAGGGCGGAATTGCCTTATATGGGCCGCTTGTCGGCGGGACGCTGATTACCATGGCAGTTACAGGAGACACCTCATTTATGGCGGCGGTGAATGACACCGACCCTGCAAGTAAAGGCAAGTCATATTCGGTTGAAATTAAGGGTTCAAACTACAATCACTTTCTTGGAAAGAAGATTGGTGATGTAGTAGACGGACAGTTCGTAGGAGATGGTGACCAGTCACTTCTTGGATACAAATTGCAAATCACTGGTGGCTCTGACAAAACAGGAACACCAATGCGCAGCGACATCGCTGGTGGAAACCGCCAAGCAGTTTTGGTTAGCAAAGGTGTTGGATACAAGGCTCAAAAACTCGTAAAGAAGAAGGGCGATACTTACCGATACACCTACGATGGTATCCGCAAGCGTAGATATTTCCGTGGCAACACAATCAATCAAGACACCCGTCAGTTGAACCTGAAGGTTGTCGATAGCGGCAAGAAGTCGCTCGCTGACCTTTTTGGTGACAGCGGCGGCGATTCAGACGAGTCGTGATAGAGATGTACAAGGAGAGGATTTCAACTGGTGAGCAAGTTACCTCGTCAGCCTGAAGTCAATATTGGATTAGTAGGTCACGTTGACCACGGTAAGACCACTCTCACTCAAGCTTTGTCTGGAACTTGGACAGATACTCATTCTGAAGAGCGCAAGCGCGGAATTTCAATCAAGTTAGGATACGCAGATACTGCTTTTTACAAGACCAAGAAGGGTGAGTTCTACACGACTGGCAAAAGACCAGATGGAAAGAAGGACGACGAAAAAGAACTCAGCCGAGTGATTTCATTTGTTGATGCGCCAGGTCACGAGACACTGATGGCTGTGATGATCAGCGGGGCTTCCATTATGGATGGCGCCTTACTATTGATTGCAGCCAACGAAGAATGTCCACAAGCCCAAACTTTTGAACACTTGATGGCGCTGGAAATCGCTGGCATCAAAAACATCGTAGTTGTACAAAACAAGATTGACATCGTTTCCCACGAACAAGCTATCAAATCATATAATGAAATCAAAGAATTCTTGAAAGGGACAATCGCTGAAAATGCACCAATAATTCCAGTATCAGCCCATCATGATGTTAATCTTGACATTCTAATTTCAGCTATTGAGGAATTCATTCCAACTCCTGATAGAGACCCGAAAGCGGATGGTATACTCCATGTTGCACGGTCTTTTGACATCAACAGGCCAGGTTCAAGACCCCCTCAACTCAAAGGTGGAGTCATTGGAGGAAGTATCGTCAGTGGAACATTCGATATCGGTGACAAAGTAGTAGTTGCTCCTGGCCGCAAGGTAATGCAAGGTAAGAAGGCAACTTGGGAACCTATCCAAACTAGAATCATTAGTCTAAAGGGCGGAGGCAACGATTTGGAATCAATGCATGCAGGCGGGCTTTGTGGAATGGCCACCCCTCTAGATCCAAGCATCACTAAGGCTGACGAACTATCAGGGCAAGTTGTGGCTCGTGAGGGTGAATTACCACCTATCTGGAATGAGGTAGATCTTGAACTCACTCTTCTGAAAGAAATGGTGACTGGAGGAGGTGGTTCAGCCGACCCAGTTCGTCCTTTGCAACCTAATGAAATGCTGATGGTCAATGCGTCAACAGCAACATCTGTTGGTGTAGTTTCTTTTGTGAAAGGAAAGAAGGCAACACTTTCACTTAGGCTCCCAATATGCGCCTCTAAAGGAGGAAGGATTACTCTCTCTAGAAGAATTGGAGCCAGATGGCGATTGATTGGCTATGCCACAATCAGTTGATGTGGGGTCGGATGGCAGGGATTTTACCCAGCCACAGCCTACCGATGATTGGAGATGACTAAATGAGCAAAGTTCTGATTGATGCTTGTGGTTGGTCTGCAATCATTGAAGGAGGATTGAATGTTGATTTGGCAATGGCTGATGTTATTGGAACCTTTGAGCCGGTTTTATTGAACCGGGTATTGAAAGAATTGGAGATGATTCAGGAGAAAACAACATCTCCTCTTCTAATTGATTTCTTGAAATCTAGATCAGAACTTATTGATGGTCCTGAAGAAGCAAGTCATCCTGATGATCAGTTAGTTATCGTAGCCTCACAGGAAAACTGGCCTGTGCTGACAGTTGATAGAAAATTGAAGCAAAGATTAGTTGAAATGAATTGCTCATACATTGAGGTAATGAGTGGCCAAAACCTTCGACTTGTATCACTTTAGTCATCTTGTTCTGGCTAAAATTTTTTGACTAGAAAAAACTACTCTGAATGTAAAAAAGAATTCTATCCGGCATAGAGATTATATTCTTGACAAGTTGGCAGGGTTTCATGCCGCAGATAACCTTAGCCTCTGAGGCGTCCTCATCCGAGCCAGCAAATCTAATTGTTGAAATGCTGGAGAATATCGGAGTATCAACAAATGTTGCATATGTTTTGGTCTCTTTACATGAGGGTGGTAATTTGAGTAGTAGGGAGTTACAATCGGTTTGTGGACTTCGTCAACCTGAAATCAGTATGGCTATGAAAGAACTTCTCAATGAAGAAATGGTTAGATGCGAGGCACAAAACGAAGGTGGTCGTGGCCGCCCTTCCCATAGTTACAGCCTAAATGGTGGACTTTTCACAGTGATTAAGCCATTCATTGATGATGCAGAGTCGCGATTAAATCAGTTAACAATTGATCTTGAACGATTAGACAACGTTTCCAAAACACTAGCTAAAGCAGCGACCTCTTGAATTGTGATATCACAATTTTATTTTGAAATCATGGGATTTCATCAAATTGATAGCCTTCTTCCCATTGCTTTTCGCCTAGAATTACTTCTAACTCAAATGGTGTCAGAAGTGGTTTTGCATATTTGACAGAATCATCAATGGCAATTCGCGGACAAGCAGTATTGACAAATGCATCCACAGGATAGAAATCAATCAATTCTGGCCCAACATGTTCTAGTGCCAGCAAGTATCCTTTCTTGCCATGTTTTTCAAGTAGGCGTTTCAATCTCAATGCCATACTGCGGCGCATTTGACCGGGTTTTTCACCAATTAGTATACCGAAAGAATTGGCCTTATCAGCGGCCATAATTAAGCCGAAACGTTGCCTCAAAATCCTTTCAATTTGTTCTAACGACATTTCCCTAGCTTCACTAGTATAAGGGTCTAGAATTGACAGAGGTTTTCCTGTGTGGAGAACCAGTCCAACTGGGTGGAAGTCACCAGAACCAAGGAATAGGTAGTGACCGATTGATGGGTCGTCACCCGAGTAGTTGCAGCCGAGTACTTGGCCAGGGAAAGTGAGCCGGTCACCGCCGGTTGGAATAATGACATCAAAACCTTGATTTTCTAGCATCACTTTGTATTCTTCAAGCAAATGTAGGTGCTGAATTGAACCAACCAATCCTAATTTCACATCAGTAAGAGGGGTGATTCTGCCAACTGCATCAAGGAATCTCTCTTGTGCTTCTGCTTCACTAATCTCTTGGACACTGCTCTCACTAAGGCGCTCTTGGGCCATTTTTCTGTGAGTTGTTAAGAAAGGCATTACAGGTGCTAATTCAGGGGTTCCATCATAAGTTACGTCAATGAATTGGGTTTCCATCCCTGAATCGATATTCATCTGGCTATGTCCCATATGTGCTACCAAATCTACACCCATCATCTTCATCTTGTGGTGAACTAAATCACAGGCTCCGTAACATGGGTCGGCAGCGATAATGATTTGTGCATCAGTATCAGATTCCAAAGCATCAATCATTTCTAATGCTTGGATTTTCAAGCCTTCAGGAAGTTGAAGTGCAACAAGCCGATGGTCACCAGTGCGAATTTTCTCAACTAATTCCTCGAGTTGGAAATCGTGGCGATTAAGATCCATAATATCGCCTCAGTCAAGTAGAATTACTTGTTCTCCATCCATTTTTACTCTAACAAGCGAACGGATTGGCCAGCCAGTTTCCGCTACGATTTCACTTACGATACTGTTCTTTTCAAAGACTGCAACAACATCTTGGACAATTGCTCCTGCCTTTTCAACCGCTGCTAAAACGGCTCTCAGTGTACCACCTGTGCTAATTACATCATCAACCACAAATACTCTCTCACCTGGATTAATGTCATTAATGAAAATAGTTCCTTTTGAATATCCAGTTGATTGGTCAACCTTCACTTCGCCGGGAAGTTCGTAAGGTCTCTTTCTGCCTATAACAAGTGGTTTTCCAGTAGCGATGGAGATACAGGCTGCCAAAGGGATTCCCATTGCTTCAATTCCAAGAATCAAATCTATTTCATCCCAGTTGACCATTTCCAAAACAATATCACGCGCTTCTGCCAACATTTCTCCTGATTGCCGAGGCACACCATCTGAAAGAGGGTGAATGAAGTAAGCATAATCGCCTTTCCAAATTGTTGGCGAATTCATGACGCTTTCACGCAATCGAATTACCCGCTCGTCGGAGGGTTGCACAGATGACATCCGCCAGCCTCAAACGAGTCCCTTGAGATGTTCATGGCCACGATCAACAACGATTGATGATGTGGTTGGTAACTTACAGTTAGCCTTGCGAAGAGCATCTTTTGCTGCAGCAAAGTGTGCTGAAGTTGTTTGGATGGTGATAACCTTCTGATTTTTTGATACTCGGGCAGCGGTACCGACATTTTTGCCGAATGCGCAACGCATACCTTGAGATACACGGTCAGCACCTGCACCAGTTGCTTGTTTATTCTCTCGTAGAACCTGATGAGGGTAAACACGAACACGAAGTGAGTAACCCTGTGGACCAGCTGCTTCACGGATAGTTGCATTCACGATAATTCGAGCCGCTTCTAAAGCAGTGTGGCGAATTTGACAAGCATTGTCAACTTTAAGTGTCAATTCAACTGGGAATTCACCCTTTTCACCAGCCACTCGGTTACCCATGTGGAACTGTGTGATTCTGCTGTTTGGAATCCCACCAGTGTATTCCCGACGGGTGTAAGATTGCCCTTTCGCGCTGCGGTACATCTTTGCGGGTTTTCTTGCCATGTTCCATTCCCCTGCCTTAGGCAGGGCCGGCGACCGCCCCCCCATATTTAACGCCATTCACATCAGAATAGTATCAATTCGGGCGGTCAATACTTAGCCTGCCGTAGTCTTGGCATCCTTGATGGCGGAGCCACTTGCACCTTCTTGGCTAGTAACTATTGGCGAGTATCTTCAAGAAGAGAGTGAAAAGCAGTGGTTTTGGTTTTCAGTTTTTATCGTGACTTTACTTGTTGGCGCATTCTGGTTAGAAGCCAGTTTGACTCTCCCTGGGGTCGAAGAAAGTCCAATGCTAGGAGAAGGTGAGACTATTGAACAAGTTCAGTGGAATGATGATGGGACCGAGGCGCTGATTTTAGTCGATCGAGCAGATAATTCACCATTGCGATTCTCAACATCCACTGGATTATCAGTGGTAGATCCAGGAAATGCCATTCCGCGTTATATTTCTACTACTGACTCAGGATGGTTAGTTTCTGGTGACGATGGTTATTTGGCAAGTTTTAATGGAAATACACTCAATAATATCACATTGAATTGGGATGATGAGGTTGCCCCAGATATCATTTCAGTAGCTAGTAATGACGGCGATAGCGGTTTCATTATTACAAAGCGTAGTTCATTAACTCAATTACACACTTTTGCGGATGGTGAAGTCTCAGATGGGACACCTGCACCTGTTGATAGCACTGTAATGACAAGTGTCCATCTTTCAAAAAGAGGGCATTTAGCAGTTGTAATTGGATATGACACTGCCCTAGGAAATCCTTCATTTGGTCCTGCGGGTGAGGTGATTATTCGCGCAGATGCTGTGCTTGGAGAAGCCCCCGCTCTGTATCTGTTACATCATGGAGCAGGTGGGGAAATTCACTCTGCTTACTTCGTTGACGAAGGTAATTGGGGGGATGATGTAGAGATGGTAATTGCAGGTGGAACTAGCACCTTGTTATTACTGTCAGATTCATCAATCATTGACCTTCCCGGTGTCGGTGGTTCAACAGCAGCAACGATTGATGAAAATGGGATTTTTTGGTTAGCAAGAGGTGACTCTTTGGAAATATTAAGTATTTCTTCGGATAGAGCAGGGGTGCAAATTCACAAGATATCCAGTTCAGTAGCAGTTGATGCTACAGTCGGAACTTCAGCAGATGGTGAAGTACAATTCTATGGGACTGGGGTTGATGGTTACGTAGGAGTTCTCAGTTTTGACCCAGCGGATAGTGACGATGTTAGCCAAAGTTTGGCATTATTTGGTGATTTGTTATTTGTGATATTAGTCATATCATGTTTTGTAATAATTGGGCATATGTTCTATGTTAATGAACTCAAACCTTGGTGATATTGAATCATAAAATGTCATTGTATCTAAGCATGGGTTCATCTATTCGTTACGCCTAGCCTCAAAGGATGGGTAAACAGTCCTCCTCGGGCTTCTTTGATGGTGGATTCGCCATTCACCTCAAGTTGCTTATTGTAGCGGCATCATGGGGGTTGGCATGGGCTGCAGGGAGGGAGTTAGCACTAGCACTTCCAGAAGCGATTGTTTCTTGGTATAGATATGCAATGACCATCCCACTTTTTTTCATATGGATGTACTTCAAAGAACGAGGTTCTAGGGATGGTGAATCCACAATTTATATTCCTCGAGGAGAAATGTTTTGGAAGATAGCTTGGATATCCTTTTTCTCAACTTTTTTGTATCAATTATTTTTCATGCATGGGATGGCAAGAACCGCTGCAGGAGATGCATCTATTCTGATCACATTCAACCCCGCATTCACTGCACTGCTAGCAATTCCTCTGTTGCATAGGAAATTAAGTCGGAATCTAGTTTTTGGTTTGATAGTTGGTCTTGCAGGGGTTGGAATTGTTACTGGTTGGAGTCCTAATACTGATATCCCCATGAATCAAAGATTGGCCGGAGATTTCTTGATAATGTGTGCTGCTGCTAGTTGGGCTGTTTCAACCAATTTGATCAAGCAAATTTTAGAATCAGATGACATTGAAGATAAGCCATCTAC
>JAQXFA010000157.1 GCA_029250565.1 Candidatus Thalassarchaeaceae archaeon | reverse complement strand
CAAGAATGAATGAGTGGAACCACCAGACTCTCGTTCAGAGATTAGCACAGTGAAGAGATGCCCGTCACCACAACGCTCGTTTGCGTCTCCAGTAACAACGATGTTTGCTCCAAAATCCCCAACAACCGTGGCTAAACCTTGTGCACCATAGCTACCTGTTGAAAAATGCGCCCAATTAACCACGGGGTCATCAATAGTTGCTAATTCCGAAACTGCAGAAACAGGCCCATTCCCTGGGCCCCCGCTTACGCTGTGTATTGGTGCAGTGGCATTTCTTGAGCCATATCTTCCAAGTTGAGACCAAGCCTCTCCTCCATCAATCCATTCAGTAGAACTTTTGCCAACAAATGGATTGGAGTTTAGTTCATCCAAGTGTGGGTTGTGGTTTGTTGGTGGTACTATTTGCAACAGCATTGAGAAGGTGATGAATAACGCTATGAAAGCAGTATTTCCCCTCAAATCCCTCGCGGCAGACCCAATCACATACTGCTTTGCCCTTTGGCCGCTACTTCAACCTTCACTAAATCCGCTGAGGGTAAAATGCGTTTGTAAGGGTACGTGACCCCTACGGGGGTCACGATGAAATTCTATGAAATCAAAATTAAGTGAAGGATAATTGATGCCAATACTGATTATGGCAAATCAAATTAAATGACATTTTGATATAACATTTAATTCAAGGTTAAATCCACCTATTATCCATCATATACTAACTTCTAATCAATTCACTGAAACCGGTTTGCTGATAAAGGGGGAGTAGGTCGGCGAGCCACTGGAAACCTCTCTTCTGGAGGCGTCGCCTGTGAGGGACGGGAGGGTTGTGAACCCTTCCGTTCCACGGCGCACCTCTCAGTGAGCGGTGAATGGAGGGAAAAAAGATGTACACACTTGAAGTCAGAGAGGATACTATCAGAATCCCCGCGGAATACATTCGCGAGGGACAATCATTGAGTCAACACGTTGACCGTCTAGCGCATCAGGCGTTTGAAGGTAAGTTTGATGATGATGACAATTTTGTCATTGTTACTTATGATCACGAGATGATTGGCCGAGGTAGAATCATACATGGTGATGGTGCGATTTACCAAAATGTACGTTTCAAAGCCGTGCTTTTCCGTCTTGACAGTAACGAGATTGTTGACGGTGCTGTATCAGAGGTTCTTGAATTCGGTGCATTCGTTCAAATTGGCCCATTAGAAGGCCTATTACACAAATCCCAGATTCTTGAAGAACCTGTTCAAATTAACCAAAATGAGGGTAAAATAACTGGTAGCCGTTCTGGCTCTCAACTATCAATTGCAGACCCTCTACGCTCTCGTGTGGTCACTCTTTCATTGAACACACACGACCCTCGTTCATCAAAGATTGGACTTACCTGTAAGCAACCAGGTCTTGGTGCTCACGAATGGTTAGTAAACGGCGGTGAATAAGGTGTCAAAGAAGGTTGAACTTGCTTGTTCTGAGTGTCATCGAATCGTCGAAGTTGCAACCGGTAATCTTGGATGGTGCCTTAAGTCAAACAACGATGTCTCGGCAAAAACTAAGAAAGCTTTAGTTCAATTAGTATTCATTAACAAGAATGGCTTAGATCCTTCTGATGAACAGCACAAGGCTTTGGCTAAAGAATTGAAAGATGATATGGAGCGAGTTAAACCAACCAACCCAGAATGTCCATTTTGTCCTGGTGCACACCTAAGTTCAGATTGGCAAGGTTATGTTGTGGTGCTCAACCCAGAGCGCTCAGAAATATCTTCAATACTCAATATTGAGAGGGCAGGAAACTACGCACTAAAGGTTAACGTGCGCTGATTTAGGAGGGATTATTATGGAAATAGTAGACAGGAAAGAAAACTCATTATTGAGTCGTATTGAAATTAGATTTCAGTTGCGACATGAACAATCAGCAACTCCAAGTCGGAGCAACTTGCGAAGCAAAGTTGCATCGCTTGAACCCGGTTCATCAGCATCAAATGTCATCGTAAAAGATGTCAACACTCGTTTCGGCCAACCTTTGACTACTGGTTTGGCATTCATTTATGATTCACCCGAAGCAATGCAGATTGAGCCGCAATACATCCTTGATAGGCATGGTGTTGCTGGTGAAGAAGAAGATGCTCCAGCTGAAAAAGCACCTGCTGAGACCCCAGATGTTGCGTCACCAGCAGAAATTGAAACTGAAGATGATGTTTCTGGAGGTGAAGAATAATGTCAAATCGTTCAAGCCTATACACTGTTGAAGATGGCAAATTAATTCGTAAGAATGAGCACTGCAAGATATGTGGTCCTGGTGTGTTTTTAGCAAATCATTCCAACCGTTCAACTTGTGGTAGATGTGGTTATGATGCAGGTGAATCAATTGAACCAGTTGCAACCGAACCTGCTGCAGAAGCACCAGCAGAAGTATCAACTGAAGAAGAGTGAAATTTACTTAGAGTGGCTAAAAGCCACCCATTCACCTGTATTTTTCAATACTAACAACCCGTTTAATTCGTGGTTAAAGAAGCAGACTCCCAAGTCCTTCCTTGCAGTTCGACTTACTTGATGTTCATTCCAAGTTATATCCTCACGCCAGCCGATTATATCCCATCCTCTTTTAGAGAAAACGGCATCACAAAATGGCCCTCCTTCAATAATATCTTCAGAATTATTTTTTGGATCCCATCTGATGATTTCACCACTTTTAAATCCAATTAACCAACCACCATTTTGGTCGGTTCTTACTTGGTCAAGAATCCCTTTATTCTCCAAATTACCTTGGGCAATTATTTCACCAGTAGCCCATTCTAAGGCAACCCATCCTGAACCATGCCCCCATAACCAAATGCATTGTTGATTTTTGATAGTTGGATGTGGGCCTGTTGTTACTGCATGAATAACTGATGCATCTTCAATGTGTTTTTGGCTTAACCATTCAATTTCTTTCACTCGCCAAATTTCTTTTGATTGTGAATCAATACAATATACACCTCGATTATAATTTACAAAACAAATTAACCCGTCATGAGATGTTATTCCTAGTGGTTCAGCACTTAGTGAATGGCTCCATTCGGCTCCAGCCACGGGTACATCCTGCCCCCTTTTATTCTGCTTAACTCGTAATAAACTCATGTCAATTCCATTAGTGAATTCTTTATTTAATGGTAATGAAGCCATGCGGGCGAGTGATAATTCAGGCAGAACCCAAGTTGCAATCATCTTGTTATCAACGATTGTAGCATCTTCTATTGGGCTAGGGAAAGGTTTCACGAATCCACCTTTTTGTTCTAATGTTTTGCAATCGATTTTTGCTATTTCACCATCGACTCCAATAATGATGAGTAAATCCTCGTATGGTATTATTTTTCTTGGAGGAAAAGGAGTTGCTGGGTAGTTAGGCATATCACATCTCTCCAACAAATGGTTATTGGTTACTCACTGAAGTCCGAGTAATTGTTTTGCCGCATCAAGCGCATTATCTAAACCGTCTGGATTTGACCCTCCACCTTGAGCAAATGTCGGCTTACCACCACCTCCTCCTGAGATGTGAGTGGATATTGAATTGAGAATTTCCACAGCATTATGTCTTTCAGATGCAATAGAAGTTTCAGTTATGGCTACTAGGATTTTACCTCCTCCTTCTCTAGTGCCAAGAATTGCTACTGTTGGCTTTGCTTGGTCACGAGTCAATTCACCAACCATCCCTAGCAGTTGTCGCATGTCTCCAGTCCCTTCCATAATGACGTAACGAACCCCATCTTTTTCAAAACTATCATCGCCTCCACCACTAGTTCTCAGTCTGACGATTTCAGCCTCAAGATTTTCAATGGTTTTCTTTTGTGATTTCCATTCGTCAAAGAATCGTTGAACGGCCGTAGGTAGTTCATCAGCATTGACTCCTAAAACATCTGATGCTTCAGCTAAAATCGCCTCTTGTTTACGGGCGTATTCGCGTCCAGTCTCCCCTGCCACAATTAGCAGACGCTCCACCCCGTCTTGAACCGCACTGCTGCGAATTATCCTGATATCGCCAATTTGGCCGACTTTATCGTGATGCGTACCCCCGCAGGCCTGTACATCGTGGTCACCTATTTTGATGACACGAATTTGCTTATGTTTTGGTGGCCCACCTTGATACAACTCAAATCCGAATTGAGCATCAGCATCCGCTCTGTCTAAAACCATTTTTTCCACAGGTAAATCTTGGCTAATTATTTCGTTAGCATGGTCTTCAATTTCATCTAGTTGCAAGCGAGTGAGGCGTTGATAATGAGTTACATCTAGGCGCGCATAACGTTCCCCTTTGTTGCTACCAGCTTGCCAAATATGTGGTCCCAGTATGGCTCTAGCAGATCCTCCTACAATGTGGACTGAGGTGTGGTGATCCATCAACTGCCGCCGTCTGTCAATGTTGATTTCCCCACTAACGTCTCCTTCTAGGGGGCCATCAGTAAGGTGCAAGACTACTCCTTCATTGATTCGTGAATCTAGAACTTTCACTGCCTTACCGTTGGTTAGGGTGCCAGAATCTCCTAACTGCCCACCACCTTCAGGATAGAACAAAGTTCGGTTCAAAACTATTCCATGAGTGGGTATCCCAATTACTTCGCCGGAGAAATTTAATTCCACTAAATCATCTGATGATAGTTCTTTGCAGTATAGCACTTCTGCATCAAATTCTGATTGTGCAGTATCTTGATAAAAATCTAAGGAAGTTACTGGTAAACTGATGTCATCAGGAAGCAACCCACTGCTCTTTTTACCACGCGCTGTTTCCTTAGTTTGCTTTGCATGTCGTGCTGCCATATCTGCTGCTAATCCAAGTCTGACTGTCAGGTTAGGCCAACCTGCTGATTTTGCAATCTCAACAACCATGTCTGGTTGTAATCCTCTGCTTTCTGCAAGGTTAAACAAGATTTCATCATCAATTTCTTCAGCATCTGAATCCACATCTTTCAGTGCAGTTCGAACGGCAGCTTCACCTGCCCTCAACATCTGTGCGTAACGATTTTCTTCCAATTCAAGAATTGTTAGGATTCCATCTCTAGTTTGAGTGAATTCCCGCCCAACTAAATTGACATCTAAGTGATGCTCAGCCAATTCCCTCAATGTGACCTCAATTCCAATTTGGTCACGCATTTTCAGTGTCCTGCGGGCCAACATACGTGCCAGATAACCCGCTTTCACATTAGATGGCACAAGGCCATCTCCAAGCATATTGCAAAGTGCGTGTAGATGATCAGGAATCGCATAGATTGCAGATAGTGGTTCGGTAATGGATTTCAAGTCATCTAGACTAATATCTACGCCACGACTTGCTAGTCTTTCTACCAATTTTTCGTAAAGCGATGATACATCTGTGCCGACATCAATGTTGAGGATGCCTGCTAGCATTGATAACTCTGACAATAAAAGATTAGAATCAATTCCTTTCATCATATCTAATCTTGAGTCAAACCCTGATAATTCTCTAAGCCAACTAACGGTTTCTGGGTAAATTGCCTCATAGATAGTAGGTGTTCCTGCTGCAGCCCAACAGAACCTCTCCAATCCGTAGCCGGTGTCAATAATTTGCAAGTCCATCTCAGAGTAACGTTCTCCCTTGATTTCGATTTCACCCTGAGGGTCCTCCTCTAGGTTCATGAACACAAGAGTGGCCAATTCCAAACCACCAACAATTACCTCTACTGCTGGCCCAGCATTCCCGCCTCCTGACCAGGGATTTTCCACGTATGTTATTGAGCTGGAATCAATCCCTAATCTTTCAACAAATAATTCATCACAAAGGCGCACGCATTGGTCTATCCAGTAAACAACATCGCCATCTTTGGGGCGATTAAAGCAATGATGGGCCATCATTTCAAAAGTTGTTAAATGACGTCCTGAACGGCCAACTGCTGCTACATCGGTCAATCTAATGCAAGGCTGCGAAATAGTTAGTGGATTTGCCGGTGGAGGTATTACGCCCCCAGTTACATCGGGTTGGAAATCAGCAATTGATGCTATAGTAAGGTGGATGTCATCTCTCCAACGAGCAATTACTGGGTAAGGCTGAACTCTACTATGGCCTTGTTCTTCAAAAAATGTAAGGAAGGTTTCTCTCATTTTAGTTAAGAGTGCATTTCCACGTTCAGGGAAACCTGCAATCAATGGTTCCCCGATGAAGGTATATTCGTCTTCGATTGTGTCACCACAAGTCTCTCTACTATTATCTCGTGTCCAAAACCATAAGTCGGATACGCGACACTTCTTACGGACGAAACCAGTATCATGGAAAAAGGGGATATCAATTTCACCAAATGCCATGCTAACCCCTCTTCTATTGTCGCGAAAACGAGACAACTCTTGAAGTCAACTAACAGGATTGGGCGAAAAACGCTTGAACAGGGGGCTTGTGGGAGTCTCTAGATACGAGGTTATTGCCATGACAGTTGAATGGGATCAGCATATTGAGAAAGTGGATGAAGCGTTGTTTCGCATCAATCGCTATGGCTCAATGAGGACTGACGCAATGTTGGTTGCAGATGAAGCACATTTAGCTGCTAGTGGGGATGACCGCTCCCCTGGTCAATTGGTCAACACAGCAACCCTGCCTGGCATTGTAGGGGATGCATGGGCTATGGCTGATTGGCACTTCGGCTACGGTTTCCCAATTGGGGGTGTAGTGGCTACTGATTTGAATTGGGGCGAGCAAGGAGGGGTGATTTCTCCAGGTGGGGTCGGTTTTGACATCAATTGTGGTGTTCGTTTGTGTTCAACTGACCTTGATATTAGTCAGATACCTGATCTTGCTAGATTAGCAAAACACCTTGCTAATAGAATTCCAGCAGGTGCTTCTGGAAAAGGTGGTGCCTTGCTTGATAACCAAGAATTACAAGGCATCTTAGAAGGGGGTGCTGAAGCATCAGCCGATCTTGGTTGGGGTTTACATGAAGATTTGAGCAACATAGAATCAAATGGAATTCTTGAAGGAGATGTTCACAGTCTTTCTGAAAGAGCAATGAAACGTGGCTCAAAATCTCTTGGAACTCTTGGTTCCGGGAATCATTTTCTAGAGTTACAGGTTGTAGATAGAGTTGAGGATGAAGAAGCTGCCAAAGCGTTCGGACTTAGACTCGGTCAAATATGTGCGATGATTCACACTGGCTCACGAGGATTAGGGCATCAAGTCTGTAGTGAACATGTGGCTGCATTAGAATCTAAATATCATCAAGAAGGTAATAATTGGTACAGTGAACATTGGGATATCAGCCTCCCTGACCGCCAATTAGCTGCCGCGCCATTCCACTCAAAAGAGGGGCAGGATTACTTCGCTGCTATGCAGGCGGCTGGGAATTTTGCCTTCGCTAATCGTAGTGCGTTGACTAAAAGATTACGAGATAATCTTGCACATCATCTTGGTAATGATGATGCTAATGTGCAAGTGGTATACGATGTATGCCATAATATTGCTAAAGTGGAAGAGCATGTAATCCACGGTTCTTCTTGCTCTTGTTGTGTACACCGTAAAGGGGCTACTCGTGCACTGGGTGGGGATCATGCAGAATTAGCCACACGATTCTCAGGTGTCGGTCAACCAGTATTGATTCCCGGGGATATGGGTACTGCTTCTTGGGTTCTAGCAGGTCCAAAGTCTGGTTCAAACGATGCTTTTGCATCTTCATGTCATGGGGCCGGGCGCCAACTTTCTAGAGCGGCCGCGAGAAAAAGTGTTGACAGCGAGGAATTATTGGAATCACTAAAGGAACAAGGAATTCATGTTCATACAAGGACTCCTAATATTTTAGCAGAAGAAGCACCTCAAGCATACAAGAATGTGGATGATGTTATTCGATTAACTGCTCAAGCAGGTCTTGCTAGACCTGTTGTAAGATTGCGTCCACTAGCAGTCATCAAAGGCTAACCTAATTCGGTTAGTGCTCACATGCAATAGCCGCGCTTGGGCTGATTAGGAATGGTTGGTGCGGCTCCCGATTGGACGCCATCTGATTCTTCCATAATTATTGTAAGCAGTGTGGCTACGAGTTTACGCTGTTCTTCTAAGTCTACTCGTAATTTTTCAACATGCTCCTGGAGTAATACCATTTCGCCCGTAAGTTCTGTTCGCTGCTGAGTCAAGCTCGTTTGTGTCATGTGCATCCCTGAGGAATTTCTTCCTCGACGGCCATCCAATCGCGCAGGCATATAATGTTTGATGTTCTTGATTCGCGGCCGCGCGTGTTTCTCAATAAATACGAATTCGCGAAATCGAAAAACGTTGTCGCGCGGCCTAAATTCTAATTTCTCTCAGTTTTTTCGCGGTTACTAATTATCACATACCACAAAAATCTACAGATTTTTCATTTCCCGCGCGATTTAATTTAATTCTCTAACTTGCGCAAGCAAATTTTTCAGATCGAGAATTAGAATTATTGGTTGTCGTTTTTCCATTCAACTAATTGTTCAACGCTCCAACCATTATCCTTGTATGACAAAAGTGCATCATCTGGCCAGTCAGGTAGCTCTTCCTTTGCATTTGCTAACCATTCCTCATCACTCAAACCAGGGGGTGGTGCTTGCTCTGGAAGTGGAGCATCTTCGGGTACGATAGTGGGTTGGGCTGAAACTCCGCCAATTTCTTCTTTGCCGAGCATCTTCTCAGCATATTCCTCGGCATCTTCCCATTCTTCCTCTTCATCCCATTCATCTCGGTTGCGCATCATCATTGCTACAATAACAATCACAACAGCAGTTACAATAATGGCTAGTAATCCAAGAATCATCCCTACATTTGCCCCTGCTCCGAATATGCCACCTTGTTCATCTTCTTCCTGTACATCAATTTGAGGTAGGAGTAATGTAAGATCTGATTCATCACCATTCCACATGATGTAGAGGTCAGGCATACCACTATCCCATGCTTCCCAAGAGAATGCGACCACTTGCTTTTGTTGTGGTCCAAGGCTAGTGATATTGTGTGATTCGTAGTATTGTAATGTCCCGTCATCCAATTCTTCAATCAGAGTGACATTGATGTCCCCCATCGTTGAACCATCATTTCTAATCGTTGTTTGAATATACACATTTTTGTATATCATTGGAGTCAAATCATCAATTTCAACTTTAGAAATAACAGGGTCAAAAATTCTGATAATTAATTGTGGAGCACGTGGCGAATCTGCTGTACCTTCACCAAATAACTCGTTTCCGGCTCGATCTTCACCGGCCAACCAAACCATCAGTTGATCTCCTTCTTGTAACTCTATATGGGATGCTGGTGTCATATCAATAATTGATGAGTAAGACCAAATATCTCCAATCACAGTATCTTTTTCCATTAATGATGAATCACTACTTCCAGGGAGGTTTAGTCCTCCACGACGGTATACCCAGTGGATTGTCACACCATCATCAGACATACCCCCTGATTCTACAACATTAATCCTGACGTCAACTGTTGAGATGCGATCTGTTTCAATGCTTGCAAGAATCCCTGGGAGGAATTCAGCAACCGGGGGGGTGCTGTCAATTGTGAGAGATATATCCGTGGAGGATATAGATTCACCCTGTCCAGGAATATTGAGTATATCTATTACAACAGGCAGGTCATTGGTTGAAGGGAAACCTACAGGGACCTCAAGAGTGGTGTTGAAGTAGGATTCTGTCAAGTCAATGGTTGCATCTGACGAAACGCCACTCGCAATCATTATTGTGAACAATTGTAAATTCTCAGGGATTTCAACAATAGGTGCTCCTGAACCAGCGTAAACAACTTCTCCTGTTATTGCAAAAATATCTCCTTTACCAAGGAAAAGTTTTGAATTATTTGATTCTGAAATCGGTTCAGATAAGTCGTGCAACATGTCAATATCAACGGT
>JAQXFA010000156.1 GCA_029250565.1 Candidatus Thalassarchaeaceae archaeon | reverse complement strand
GCGGCTGAACCAGGATCAGTTATTACCCTACCATCTGCCTACGAGTATTGGCTAACTGCAATTGGTGAAACTACCTTCATGGTTGGTGCAATGTTCGGCCTAATGTATATGGTTGAATTAATTCAATTACTTGTCCTTTGGTGGGATGACGATGGTGTTCTAGACGGTACTGAGAAAACTCTCATCTCTGCAGTTGAAAGCATATTGCGATTTGTCATTCTAATGTTTGGTATTCTTGCAATTGCTAGTGCCTTCAATTTCAATTTAACCACAATTGTAGCGGGTCTTGGAGTGGGTGGATTAGCCATTGCTTTTGCCGCAAAAGACACGATTGGTAACCTATTTGGAGCAGTCACACTTCTACTTGATCGCCCCTTCAAAATGGGTGACTGGATTAAAGTTGGAAACCTTGAAGGTGAAGTAATTGAGGTTGGAATTCGTACTACCCTCATTCGTACTAGCGCTGATACAGTAGTCACTCTACCAAACGCATCTTTGGTACACAAGAACATTGAGAACTTCGGCAAGCGAAGGTGGCGCAGATATCAACCGACACTATACCTTGACCTAGCAAGTGACTCAAAGGCAGTAGAATCATTCTGCCGTGGAATTGAAGATTTGATTCGTAAGAATGCAAAAACTCAGAAAGAAGATGATTCCTATGCACTAGTATCTGCGATTTCTAAGGATTCGATTGAAATTGGAATCAATCTATACTGGAATGTCAGCGGTGGACTTGAAGAAAAACAAGAGCGTGAGAAAATCCTGATTGACATCATCGGCTTAGCTGAAGGGCTTGATCTAACTTTCTTTGAACCACGTATCCGTCGCACCGGAGAGTGAAAGATTGGCAAAAATGGTCTTGCTTCGTCACGGGCAATCAGTCTGGAATGCAGCCAACAAATTCACTGGTTGGACTGATGTTGACCTCTCAGAAATAGGAGAGGGTGAAGCGGCGAGTGCTGGCAAAGAACTCGGTGACATCGCCTTTGATGTCGTCTACACTAGCGACCTAAAGCGAGCCCAGCGAACCGCTAAAATCGCCATGAGTCACAACACAGCATCAGACGAAATACCAACCATTTGTGACTGGCGACTCAACGAGCGCCATTACGGTGATTTACAAGGCCTTGACAAGGATGAAACCCGAGCCAAGTTTGGTGCAGAACAAGTTCACATTTGGAGAAGGTCGTACGATATCCCCCCACCAGGTGGAGAGAGTCTTGAGACCTGTGCGGAGAGAACTATACCCTGCCTTGAAGAGTTAATTATACCTGATTTAGAAGCAGGAAAGACGATTTTAGTCGCTGCGCATGGCAACTCACTGCGTTCAATTGTAATGCACATTGAAGGCTTGTCTAGAGAGGAAGTCCTCTCATTAGAAATTGCAACTGGCGTGCCAAGATCATACGAATATGACAACAGTACTTTTACCCGTATCTGATTAAAGATACACTTGAGTTCCGTCAGCAATACGAAACTCAAAAGTAAATTCTCCCGGATGAGTAAACTCATACATTTCCCGTATAGCATTAAACAAATTACTTCGTGTTGCCTGCATTAAGGAATTAATCGAAAACCCTACAATGATGAAATGGCGTGTTATCCCACCACATGAACGAAGATGCCTACGAATTATTGCACCCAAAGAAGCTGATGTTAAATCAACATGAATTGCACAAACAGGATAACAAGCACCACCAGGGACACCGGGGTAGGAATTCATCCCACCACCACTAATTCCAGCCTCTTCAAAAAAACCAGAGGCAATTTCAGGATTATCCAGCATATCTGGATTAGGTGCCCATGCATCTACTAATTCACCACATTCATGGCAAACAATGTTATTGTGAATTATATGAAATGGAGGCCTTGCTCCCCCTCGGCATTCTGGTCCGGGTACCAAAAGCCCGGGATTATTTATTACACCAGCAGTGGTAGGTATTCTATGTTCAAAAGGAATCCAATTTGTCATGAGTTACAAGAAAACATTGACCCTACTTAAATGATGCACTTTTCAGCACTTGAATCAGTAAGGAGGTGGGGCGCGGCGGCGATACAACCAGCGCAATCCGATGGCAACTCCAGCCAAAACCGCCGTTAACAGTAATCTATCAGATAAGGATGCCATCCACTGTTCCATAAGAGGTGCAAACAATGCCCCCACACCACAGATTAAGGCGGCGGCTGAGAGAGTTTTAGAGCGATACATCTCTGCTTGAATTCTACTAACATGACCAAGCCACCACTTAGTACGCTGTTCCACAGGTCTATCCCAAGCCTGAGAAATCGCAGCCTCTTCCAAGACTTGTTCATATTCCCAAATCGCCACACCACCCTTGTGGCCATCCAAAGCGCGAGAGGATGTCGCACTCTCTGGAGCAGTTGAAATCCAACCTTCAAAAGTCGCCTTTCTCAGTGTTAGTTCATCACCACTACTGACACCAAGTTCGTCACACAAAACTGCCAGTGAACGGTATGCTGCCGCTAAATCACGGATCACGGGATAATCTCGTGATTTGGGTAAAATCGCATTCGGAATACCATCATGGCAACAAGTGATTACAGCCTCATCACCATCGATGTAAACCGCTTGCAAACCAAAATTCCGATGAGTAATTGTCGCCAAAGTGTTGTATGAATGTGGGGCTCGCCAAAGTGTATTTGACAATACTCTATCTTCCAAACTTTTGAGGCGGTTATTCCATTTTCGCTCATCATTTGGTAGCGATTTCTTTGCCAATGAATCAATGTGAAAACGACCCAAAACTTGGCCGGCTTGGCCACAAATTTTTCGCCCTTCGTCAAAATCACTATCCCTTAGTGCAGCAGTCAAAAGTTCGTCAGCTCTCTGACCTTCATCCTGCCTGAAAAAAAGAAGTAAATCTCGCTTGCCAACTTGAAGCCCACCAAAGGCACTATTCAGATGCTCACTACCCATCTCTGAGAGAGTTCTACCATGACCTTTCTCATCGAGTAAAAGCAAACGAATTATCACTTTTCGGCCACTCTTTTCAGTCAACAAAAATGTAGGCCCACTAGATGAAGAAATCAATTCAATTTTTCCGCCATCAACATTGGGTGGGTCACCCCAGCGCTTACCGCCACCGCCAACTGGAATTACCCGCTTCCACCAATCAATTGATTCAACATCACCAGTTGGCAAAAACATCATCACGCTATCAAAACGAGTATGAAGACGCCACGACTCAAAACCCTCTGGAACTTGAGAAGCGGCTGGCTCAATAGATTGAGCAATCCCCGAAGGAAACCACGCCTCACCGCGCAGTTCCTCAAGACTTACCTGACTACCCACGGCCACTTCCCCGACTTTGCGCACAGAGCCTACCTCTTTGCTTCTGTTGCTCTACCCATCATAACAAGCGAAGCATTGACAGGAGATGCAAGACCCCCCCGATGTGTGACACAAGAGGATAAACCCCTACCTCTGGCCGTTGATTTAGATGGTACACTCATCCTCACAGACATGAGTTGGGTGACCATAAAACGCGTCCTATTCCTAAGACCATGGTTAGTTCCGTGGGTGCTTTTCAAAGAGTTAACTGGTAAGAGAACTCACTGGAAAATGAAATTGGCTAGTAAATTACGATTTGATCCTGCTGAATTGGTCTATCACCAAGAATTTCTCACTTGGTTGACTGCTGAAAGGGAAAAGCGGGATGAAATCATCTTGTGTACTGCTTCAACACGCTCAGTTGCAGAAATAATTGCAGCGCATGTTGGATTCTTTGATGGTGTGATGGCTTCTGATGATGGCGCTAATCTAGCGGCTGGAAATAAAGCCGCTGCGCTTGTTGAGAGATATGGAGAGTCGGGCTTTGGATATGCAGGGAATTCCAAAGATGATCTGCAAGTTTGGCCAGATGCTGGTGAAATTATTGTTGTCAATGCACCACAAAGTGTGCGCAGACAAATTGAGAGCAAGGCTGACCTCATCTTTGATTGAAGATGCTATGTCTTGAATACCAAAGAGACTACTACAAGCCTGTTCAATCCCTACCGCCTGAATCACTTGATTTTGTTGAGTTGTCGATATTTCCGCTCTTTTAAGTCGTTCTGATACCTATTACCAAATTCACTCCCATGCTCGGCAATCCATTCTGAGAATTTGAGCACCCCACGCGGCTCTTCATCAGATGCCATCAAGCCGCGTTTCAATCCCTTAATCTCCGCTCTTGTGATTACTAAATCTTGCAAAATCACCCCAAGGAATTTTCCAAACATCCAACCAACCAATGAGGGTATTGGAAGTATTATTCTACGCAAACCCATTGATTTCGCCATCAAGCCGATGTATTCTTTGTAGCGGAAGGTTTCCGGCCCTGTGACATCAATTGTCACATTTTCTCGTAACTCTCCTTGCTCCACCGCAACCCTAGCAACATCCTTCACGTGCACCGGTTGGATTGGATAGTTACCCATTCCAAACACCCCGAACACCGGGAATTTTCTAAGCATCCACGCAATGTTATTGATCAACACATTTCTCCCCCCACCAAACAATACGGTTGGCCTGAGAATAGCGTACGAGTGACTAGATTCGTTGAGAATTTTTTCCACCGCAACCTTGCCACGAAAGTAAGTCCAATCTGGTGCTTTATCTGGATGAGCCACCGAGAAATGAATTATCCTTTCAACTCCAGCTTCAGCAGCAGCAGCGAACAATTTTCTACTATTCTCAACAGCAATTCCATGGTCAAAATTTCTACTATGATGATTGTACCGAACCCAGTAAGTATTGTACAGAACTTCTGCTCCTCGCAGTGATTCAACCAATGCCTCATGGTTTTCAAAATCAATCGGATGGACCTCAACCTTGCCATCAAAAGGGTCGTCCCTGCCTATCGCATTGGTCAGAGTTCTCACACGCACACCCTTCTCAAGAAGGCGGTGAGCAATCCATCGTCCAGAGTAACCAAAAGCGCCGGTCACGACATGAAGTGCCTCAGTCATTGAGGCTGGCTTCATGCCATGAGATAAAGCCGTGATGCCTTATTCTGCATCAACTGTTGTTGTCAAGCCATTCTTGCCCGTAGTAATTCCATTGTTCCTGAGTCCACCCTGCGGGCAAACCTTCAGCAGGAATTGGAGGAGGTCCTTGTTGTACTGGCTCTGGCACAGGTGCTGGAGGTGCTTCAACAACCGGTGGAGGAGCGGTGGCCATTGGTGGTGGCGGTGTGGCAAGCATTGGTGGAGGTGGTGCTTCAAAAGCACCCATTGGTGGTGGCGGGGCCGTCATTAGTTGACCAAGTGCTTGTGATGAATCATCCGATTTCCTGCGCATAATCATAAGAGTAGACACACCAATTAAACCTGCAATCAGTATAGAAATGAGAATAATCATTGGTAGTTTACTCTTGACATGTCTTTCAGCATCTTTTGGATAATAATCAGCTGCGTCAGACCAACCATCGCCATC
>JAQXFA010000155.1 GCA_029250565.1 Candidatus Thalassarchaeaceae archaeon | reverse complement strand
TTAGCAATATTGGTATCTAATGATGCATCATTATGGTACTTAGATATCTCATGGGATTCTGCTGCTGATAATACCGATATCATTCGGTTAGAATTTGCTTTGAATAATGAGACGTCTAGCCCAATTGATTCAGAATATGTAGCCGTACAAGTTTGGACTTCAATCGATGCTGTTAATGAGAATTTGAGTATTAATCCGGTGACCGGAAAGAATTTCCTTCATCTTAGATTAACCGGGGTTCCTGATGATGGCGATTCAATTAGTCGCAATTGGACATCAGTTTGGATTGTTTATTCTAGTGACGAAAATACAACCGAAAATGGCTCCGAGAATACCACCAACAATCTTGACTCTGATGGTGATGGTGTAATCGATTCAGCAGATAATTGTCCTAACGAGCAGGGATTGATTTCGAATCAAGGTTGTCCTACAACAACAACAAACGATACATCTAATCAAACAGGAAATGATGAAACTAATCCTGAAGATGAATCAACGGATACCTCTGCAATCTGGTATGTATTAATTGCAGTAATGCTTGCTGGAATAGCAGTCCTAGCAGTCATGGGAAGAAGGTATAATCGTAAGACGGACAAGATTGTAGAAGGGGTTTATTCAATGGCTCAACCCAGTTCGTTTGCCCCACCTTCAACACCACCATCCCCAACTATGCATTTGCCTTGCAAAAAGTGTGGCGGCTTCGTTCAAGAGGTGATGCACCAAGAAAATTTGTGGACATGGTGTCCATCTTGTCGTGAGTGGCAAGATTTCCTCGGTAAGCGATAACCAACACCAAAAAGAACTTGATTTAGCGACTTGATTGTGAATATTCATGATAGTCTACAGTAGGTTGTAGTGAGTCAATTGCTGTTTGTAGTCTAGCATTCGCAGCCTGTTCTCCAGATTCTATTGAAGCAATTTGCTTGCGTAATGATTGAAGTCTGGTGGTTAACGAAGTCACAACATCTTGCTTCAATCCTAATGAAGGTTGAATCCAACGTTCTAATGAGGTGGTAACTTTTTCAACAGAAGTTGTAAGTCCATTTTTTGAAATGAGAATAAATTCACCATTCTCTCGATTAACTGGCCCACATTCGCCAAGTGCATTGTTCAATTTTTTTGCAACTTTTGTCGCTTTCTTGAGGGAACCTTTGCATTTTTCAAATGCTTCAACAGAGAGTAGATGAGCTTCAATATGACCAGTCTTTCCTGCTGTAGAAAATCCATTCAACGCCTTTCTCAAATTACCAAGATGTAAATTTATTCTCCCCATTTGCATTGAGTCTTCAATTTTGAGTGCAGCCTCATCATCTCCACTAATGCCTTCTTTTGCACGCATTTGGCTTAGTTTAGCCGACTCTTTAGACAAAGTCTTGGCTGCTTTCATACTCAATTTCCACTTTTGTCTAATTTCTAGAATGTTAGCATGATCTCGTAATGCAAGTACCAATAATTCCTGCCTCTGAAGTGTTCTCTTCTTTTCTGATAACAGAAGAGATGTTAATTCCTCGGCCATTACTTCTGAAATTTCAAGACGGCCATCAGCGACGTAATTACGTAACTGATTTAGAACTTTGACCGGGTCATCCATGCCGAACAAAAGGCTCACCTCACCATGCGAGTTGTGCCATCACGCATTACCACTCCTATTGTTCGTGTTGAAAAGACGAATACTGATGAGAATTAAGAAATCTTAATTTCTGCGTTTTACAGCTCGGCGCTTTGGCTTTTTCTTAGATGATGGTCTACGCTTCTTTGGCTTCCTTTTCTTCGGGGCTTCTTCTTCATCATCGTCACCCCAATCATCCCCATCATCACCATCATCATCATCATCGAAGTCATCATCAAAGTCATCATCGTCCTCAACAACGGCCTTTTTCCTGCGTTTCTTGTCACCAGTTTCCTTAGCGAATGGATCATCTTCATCGTCTAATTGTTTGGTTTCCTTTGGTCCTTCTAGTTCAGCTAGGCCAGCATCTGCAGCATCACCTGAACCGCTACCACTATCACCACCGCCCATGAATTCCATCATCCAATCATCTTCTTCATCAAACTCATCATCACCTTTCTTCTTCTTGGATGGGTCTTGGGCAGCAAGTACTCCCATCATGATGGCAAAGAATAGTAGCAACAAATTGAAGGCTCCAACTGCAATGATAATGATGTAAGGCGGGCTAGTTAGAGATAGAGGAGCCTCAGGTTCTTGTTCTTCTTCATTGAATGGGGTATTACCACTTTGACAAAGGGTGATTCCACTGATGTTTTCATAACAGTGGTCAACATAGAATGTGGTTATGAACAATTTTTCATTCCCTGCGAAATCCTTTGCCATGATTTTCAATCTGTGATTCCCTGGGTCTTCAAATGTTGAAGCAGGTTCAGTCATGCTGAAAACCAAAGTGTTTGAAGGTGCACCTAGAGGAGTAATTTCAGTGACGTTTTCCCATTCAAATTCCTCATTGAAGAATTCTCCCACATTAGTGAATTGGTATTTTACTTCAATAAGTCCAACATCGTCAGTGACTACACCATGAATTCTGATTTCAGTCCCATATAGGTACATGCTTTCAGACGATGGTGAAAATAATTCAATGGTCGGTGATTTGGAATCAACTGACCAATTAGTTAGCGAGAAAGTTTGTGAATTCCCCACGATGTCAACTAACGTAGCAATGACTGTAACGTTATTTGTATCCATTCCATTTGGAATAGGGAAATCCCAGATGAAATGAGTATCAGATGCTAGGAATGGTGTGGCACGGGTAACTTCACCTTCAGGTGTGAATGTGGTGCCAATTGCTGAACCTTCGATGTAATCTTCAGTATGCACCTGAATCATAGGGAATTCTTCTAATGGTTCTCCACTATGGATATGTAATCGATAATCCCCGCTTTTTAGTGGGCCACCGGGCATTCCTTCTTCTCCACCTATCCCAAGTAAAATTTCTACTTCAGGAGGTGTAGTGTCCTCATGCACAAGCCATACGTTTGAACGATTAGTGACAGAATCTCTTGAATTACCCCATGAATCTGCTATGATAAGAGCATACCAAGCATAACGATCCAAGTTTTCTTCTAGAGATAATTCTCTGAGGATTGTGGTTTCAGAAGGTAGTGGTAGATAACTGTCAATCATCAATTCCCAGCCTTCGCCATCAGACAAATTTCCGGTCTCATTGTTTTCAAATGGTGTGCCGAGATGTCGCCAAATGGAGTAGGTTTCGTCCTCTTCAGCCAAGGAATTAATCCATGATAATAAAATGCTATTTTGGCCACCTTGAAGCATCGGTTGGGCGAGTTGTACTGGTGCAGGGGGGAGAGTATCTTCGCGAACAGACAATGGTATACAATTTTGGATGAAGCGCGTATCTTCATATGTTGCATTGAGATGATTATATCGAGTAACTGACGTTATACAATAGTAAGAAAGCCTGTCCTTATCCATTGGAACCGGAATTAATGCATATTCAACTCCATCGGGTACTGTTGCGGCAAGAGTTGCTTCAAGAGTGAGATTACTTGCTGCTGAAAGTTTAGTCCAAGAGTGCCAAATATGGTAATATTCGCCTTCCGCACCCATTTGGTCAGTCCAAGTTACATTTGTCCATCCTTCACCGATATATACGGCTTGGACATTAGTTGGTTCTGCTACCCACGGATCGAAAGCATTCTCCATGATAGGTCCAGCCACAGAGGAAGGTAGGATTGTGCTATTGTGGTTGCCACGAGCATCAGCAGCGGTTACTGCATAGTATGCATAACCTAGGGACCCCCTATCAACTTCATAGCGGTAGGTTGTCACTCCCGATGGAACCGCAGCGATATGCTCAACGTTCGGATCTAGGGTGTCATTGAATGGTGCACCTGAGCGCCATACATGATACATAGCGCCAAGTTCTTCTGGGATATCAATCCAAGTGATTGTGGTATTTCCTGTACCACCAAGCGATTCGGCTATGAATGAAGCTTCCACGCCTTCGACATCAATAGGTGCGACATTATCTTCAGCAACTGGGAATTCAGCATCCATGGTGTTGACACCACCAATAAAGCGGGCGTCTTCGTAACCAAGGTAAAGGTAAGTCACGGAATAATATGCCTCAACATCAGTGTTGGGCGGAACATCATAAGATGTGCTTGACACACCAGCAGGTTCGCTTGCAATCAGTGTCTTTTGCATTCCAAACCAGTTCGCTCTATTTGCTGGAGAAAGATGTCGATAAATGTTAGAGATGTATGCATTTGGGCCAGTCTCAAGCAAAGTGCCGGGTTGAAGTTGATTGAGATTAATCCAGTCAATTCTAGTTCTACTGGTGTCTGGATAAAAGGTGGCGTTTACCGCAAATGGTGCAATAATATCATGCGTATTTTCGTAAATCGGTTCGGGGATATGAGCACTCCCCAACTCCATGAATGCTTTGAGTGAACCATCATCTAGTTGAGTAGCAATACCGTAATAGAACGTGCCATTGACTCCAGGAGGTAATGGGTGATTGACAGAATGTTGCTGGCCAGGACAACTGACTACATTGCCTGTGCAAGCGGAGACGTTAGCGATATACGGAATCGTGCCGTTCTGAATTTGGCTGGAATTCATCTGCGAATCACTACGATAGACTAGGTATCTGCTTGTCTGAAGCATTTGAGCAATGGTCAAATTTTGGGTTTGAACATTATCCCACATTATTGTCGTAGATTCAGTAAAGTAATCAAACATTGCATCAATATTCTGTGCTTGCATATCACCCGGCGCGGCCTGATCAGCAGCAACAGCAGGTACGAATGGTACCGCTGAAACCAGTAGCATAAGTGCGGTTATTAGAATTGATTTACTCATCAAATTACAGCGCACGCTCAATCCCTCCGTAAGGGGGTGTGGTAACGAGGCGGTTATGAGGCTGACGCATTGTAAGGGCATTTAGAGTCAAATCTTAGCCATTTTAATTATCATCACCGTTATCATCGCCCCCTAGGGGGGCGGATATCATCGCTACGAGTTCCTTGCGGGCGGTGGTAAAACGAGTTAAAAATGAGTATATTCCACCTAAAAGTGAAATTAAAAGCACAATTGATAGAGCATTAATTTCAACATTAAATAGTGGTATTTGCCCATAATCATTGACTCCGTAATTTGCTTGCCAAATAGCCACTAAACAGCCAATAAAGGTAATTGTCATCCTGTCAGCTCTACCGAACCCTCCGTAGTTCCTACCTAGGCCAACGGATTGAGATTGTGTCCCCATGTATGAACCCATCAAAGTAGCTAACCCAGCCATATAGCCAAGATGTGGTGAGGTAAGCCATGCAGTATTGACTCCAATAGCCACTATGATACCAAAATCAACAATTCTGTCAATGGTATGGTCTAGGAAATCCCCATACAACGAGTCTTTATTGTGAACTCGTGCAATTTGTCCATCTAAAGCATCACAAAATGCTGCAAATGCAAAAAGTAGTGTGGCAACAATTAGTTTTCTTGCACCCTCTGCATCAGCAGTTGCAGTCGCAAAACACCATGCAGAAATCCCAGCAATAAACAGACTAAACCAGGATATGTGATTTGGATCTAAAAAACCCAACTTATTAACCAAAGGCGCAATAAATTTCGTAAATTGTTCTCGTAGATTGTTTAGTGCCATGTTCATTCACCATGTAAGACTGTAATCCAGTCAATTCGTTGCTCTGGGCTTTTGGGCTTGAACCCATCTCTTGCCCAAGCCTCAATATGTGAGAAAAGTGAATCAACACCAGTTTCCGTGGAATCTAATTCCAATACAGGAGTCTCCCCCCACTCGTGCTCATCGTTCCATGCAGCCCCAAGTAGTTCCCACTCAGCATTTTCATCAATTTTTGATTTCGACCAACCTCTTTCCTGCATTCTGATTTGAAGCACTTCGGGATTACAGCGGATAATGACGATAGCATCAACAGGAAGCAGATGCGACAGATGCCCATCAATCAACATATCACAATCAGGGTATTGTTTCCATTGTTCTGAAAGGGTAGCTGCTAATTTCTCAACATCAATTGGCCGGGCACCATCATTGCTGTCAATTTCGCCAAGCACACCATTCATTTCGGCTAATTCTTTGTCACTAATTACTGAAAGAAGCCATCTCGCATTAGAATTAGCAAGCGCAAATTCAGCCACAGTGGTTTTGCCGCTACCCGGGGTTCCAGTGATGGCAATTCGGTGTGCGGAATCCCGGCTCATCACGCAGGGGTTAGTTGTGATGCTCATCAAGGTGGTGGCGTAGGCGTGGTAATTGAGTTAGAATAAAATTAAGCCAATTAATTTGTTTAAGCGACCAGTTTATACGCAGAGACCACACTACTACGGTTCACGGAGAGGATTAGATGATACAATCAAATGAAGCGACGGCCATTGTGCTGATAGTTGCAGAACCTGGAAGAGAGACTGATGTTTACAATGAATTAGATGTAATACCTGAGGTGGTTGAGCAAATGTTGTT
>JAQXFA010000154.1 GCA_029250565.1 Candidatus Thalassarchaeaceae archaeon | reverse complement strand
CATCAATCGGAATGGCTGCAATGGGCGCTCTCCGTGATGTTTTTGGTTCAGTTCCTCTTGATGAAGTTCTCCAAGAAAGAGAAGCTGTTGCTGAAAGAATCAGAATCAATTTAGATGATGCTACAGACCCATGGGGAATTGATGTTAGACATGTGGAACTAACTGATATGCAACTACCACATGATTTGACCAGAGCCATGGCAAAAGAGGCTGAGGCTGACAGAGAGGCTCGCTCAAGAGTCATCAAAGCAAGTGCTGAGCGTGAGTCTGCAAGCAAGTTGGCAGAGGCACAAGAGTTGTTTGCTCGATTCCCAGCACTAATGGAATTGCGCCGATTACAAGTTCTTTCAGAAGTTGGAGCAGAAAACAATGCTACACGTATTATGATGCTACCAGATACCCTTCTAGACATTAGTAATGGTCCTCTTGGTGAACTTCTTTCAGGAGGTGGTAAGTGATGGCTGTCTTTTTTGAACTATTTTGTGGCGTCATTGTTGGATTATTTGCTGCCGCACTAATACTTGGCCTAAAGGCAGCGGGAGGAATGTTTACTGCTGCTGGAGGAGAACCAACTGCTCACCCACCTAGAGGTACATGGCCAAGGAGAGGATGGATTACCGTTCTTGACCAATACGAACGTGCAATCAAATTCCGCTTTGGAAAACCAGTAAAATTGAACGGAGTTGGTTTAGGTTTCCGATGGCCAATAATTGATATGTTCCTAGCTGTTGATATACGCGACCGTCCAGAAAATATCCCTGGTCAAGTCTGTATTACTAGAGATAACGTTAGTATCAAAGTGGATGGAGTCGTGTACTGGAAAGTCATTGATCCTATGACATCTGTATTGGCTGTTTCAGACCCTGCAACAGTAATTCGTCAGGCAACAATGTCTACTCTGCGAGTCGTAATTGGCGAATATACATTGGACGAATTGCTGCAAAAGAGAGAAACCATTGCTAACCGAATGGAGGATATTCTTGACACCTTTTCACTACCACTTGGAATAGACATTACTCGAATTGATATCACTGATGTAGTTATTCCAACCGATATGCAAAGAGCAATTGCTCGTGAAGCAGAAGCGCAAAGAGAGCGAAAAGCAAGACTACGACGTGCTGAAGGAGAAGTTGAAGCGGTCAAGAATCTCGCTTACGCGGCTAATACCATGGCAGAGAACCCTGAGCTTCTAGAATTGCGTCGCCTACAAACAGTAGGAGAATTGGGTATGGAACAACACACACTCATTACCCTAGTTCTACCATATGATTATGGAAGATTAGGCGGTGTTGGTAAAGGAATGAAGGCATTCACAATAGAAGATAATGAATCATTCCTTGCATCATTGAAGACTATTAATGCTGATGATTTATTGCAAACAGATGCCGATTTAAGTGAAGTTATTGAATCTGAAAACACTGAAGATGAAGCACCACCAGTGATGGATGAAGCACCTGCACTAGATACAGATAACCTGCCAGCAGCACCAGACTTCGGTGACATGGAATAACATCCAACCTGAATTGAATTAGATTTCAATCACTTGTCGGAGATACATGCGTTATTGATGTCAGGTTTTAGCATGGATTTTGATGACATCGTTGTCAGAAAGTTCATGATCTGAGCCAATGATTCTACCGCTTCGTGCATCTGTTGCACGAATGAAGCCATCACCCAAATCTGTGTGAACTGCGTAGGCTAAACCTTTGGCTGTAGTACCTGATGAGATTAGCAGAGCATCGGGGAGTATTCTTCCATCACCATCAACCCAATGTGTCTCATCTTGGACTGGATAAGCAACTATTTGCTCCAGTCTCTCAAACACTACTTTTCGAAGTAACTCATTCAAACCGGTCCCACCCATTTTGGATATTCTATCATTCAGTTCTGAAAGACCTCTTTTCTGCGCATCATTCAAAGTAGCATCAGGATTTACTTCGAAACTTGATTCACCGGACTCATAGAAAATAGCGCCAGCCTTACTAGCCCTTCTCAAGGCAAGTTCTGTTTCACCACTACAAAGTACGAATAAACCTCCAGATGATTTCACCTGAGACTGCAGATTTGAATAAGTCTCTTCATCTGCTAAATCTGATTTATTTGCCGCAATATATAGTGGGAATAGTTGGCGACGAAGAATATCAGAAAGAACTCTTTTTTCATCATTACCCCACACATTAATTGTTGGTAAATCAGGATTTTCGCGCCTAAAAACATCCAGTGCAACTGATACATCACTATGAGTTGCACCAATACCAGTTAATTGGTCTGTGAGGAAATTTGTCAATCCTGCTTCACCCTCTGATTGAATACGGCGAACCGCCTTAGCCCAACCACTGGAGATAATACCATCAATCCACGCCGCTAATTCTTCAATCAAAAAATCATGCTCTTCACTTGGTGAGCAACCACCAGGCCCTGTAGGATTCCCTTCAATATCCGTACCCCCTGAGGCATCAACAACTTGGATCAAAGCATCACAACTAGCCAAATCTGAAAGAAATTGGTTGCCCCTACCACGCCCTTCGTGTGCGCCTGGAACTAACCCTGCTACATCCACTAGAGTAACGGGAACTAATCTTGTGTGGCCATTACAAGCACCGGTTCTTGGCTGACAGATACTGCCATCTCTCGTCTCATCAGATTCAACAGGCCTACCACTTTCTGCTATCTTAGTTGACAGTTCTTTGCAAGCGCAGGGTGATGTTGCTGCAATGTAAGTTACACCAACATTTGCTTCTATTGTTGTGAATGGATAATTTGCGATTTCAACCGTAGTCTCTGTTAACGCTGCAAAAGTAGTTGATTTGCCCACGTTTGGTTTGCCGACTAAGCCAATACGCATCTCAATTCCTCTTATTGACGGAGTAGGGGTATTCGCTAATGGCGGTTTCCCAATCCTTGAATCAAGCGCTAAGGCGCTCAATCAAGTCTGACTTGGTTCCTGAAGTGGAAACACCTGCTGCCTTAGCCAATTCAACCAATTCCCCCTTCAACATCTTTGAGAGATTAGCAGGGACCTCAGCTGCTGGTTCTTCATCTTCCTCTTCGGGCTGTGCATCTTCTTCTTCAGCGACTTCATCTGCTGGAGATATATCTGCTAATGAGATTCGACCTTCGGTTGAGCCTCCATCTACTGTTAGAACGGTGTCAACACCTGCACCTGCTGCAAGCAAGTTGCGGATTGATGTTGTGCCACCTATTGCCATCTGTGCAGTGGCGACATTTGCTGCTGGAGCATTGTCTGAGAGTAAAGTGCCACGGAATGAACCTTGTAACATATTTTGAGCAGCAAAAACTCCTGCTAGAGCAACGCCGTAGAACATGATGGCTGCGAAAGCCTGTACCTCACCCGCTCCAGCAGCGCTAACACCAGCCTCTTCTAGTGCCAAAGACACATCAGTAGCGCCGATTGAATTGTTCACATAGTCAGCGATGAATTGTGATGTACCGAATCCAACAACTCCAACTGTTGCAAACCAGAAGGTCATCTTTGTCTTGGCACAACTGAATAAATCACGGCCGGTTACTTGCGGGAATAACAGGTGTGCACTTCCTAATGCAATCATGCCAATAACACCCCATAATGCAAGTGTATCTAACGTTGAAGCAATATGAGCTAATTCGTTACCTCCACCAAATGCTGAAACAGATGCGAACAAACTACCAAATGAAATTGGAATCAAAATGATGACTCCGAGAATTGTGAATTTAACACCATAAGATTCCATTACTCTGCCGCTTGCAGTCTTAGTCAAATTGACTACTGTAGCGATTAGTGGCACTAATGAAAGTGACAGTAGAATCGCTACCATTGCTTGCATGAAAGCCCCCATTGAAGGGACTGAAGCAACCGCCCCAAGTGGGGAGAAGGTTAGGAATGTACCAAACAAAGTAAGAGTTGCAAGAGAGCGACTCCAAAGTGGAACACCTAGAGCAGATGGAATCACATGATGAGCAATACCTAGTGCTTGTGAGAGTAACCAACCACCAAACAGAACCTTGACCAATAACCACGAAAGTGTGTGATTTTCTCCTGCAAGCAAGAACATAGAAACAACGCCTAGCCAAATGAAAGCAGCGTAACCCATTACGATAAACCACTGTGGAATCATTGCTGGTGATCCTGAGTTAGCCATCGTTAACAGATGGTTTACAAATAGTGGTAAAGCCAAGAATGTAAGTAAAATGTAGTAAACAGGTGGCAATTCAAACCAACTGCTTGTACCTATCAAATCGGTATGTGAAAGAATTAGACCTGCTGCCACAACTGCGCTCCATGCAAAAGCAATCAATGCAGTTGTCGCTTCATTCGCCATTCGTCCACCTGTAAGGCGGCCTTGCATAGCAAACCCTGCAGCCATCAACATCATTGATAATGCGCCGAATGCAGTTACAACATGAACAGCAGCAGTAGTCTGAGCAGCGCTAGGAGAATATCCTATTGCTCCAAGCGAGTGTAGAGCATTTGGTTCGTATGCTGTCCACATCCCCAAAAATGACAAGGTTGCGGCTATGATGAACCAAAAGATTCCATGAGCGAACCAGGTTTTCGCTGCCCCACCTGCTCGATCTTCCATCAGGTCAGCGGCTGGGCCAAGTCCCTTTCCAAGCATGAAGGCAGAGATATCACGAGCGAATGAGCCGAATGGCCCAAGACCGGTGATTGTCAGATACCTAACAAAAAATAGCCAAATAACGTATGAAATGAATAATGTTCGTATTTCCATGATATCACCTCATTCTGCAATAGACTCCCCGACTAACATCGCTAGTAACATTGACAACCCTAGGATAATTCCTGCGATAAAGAACCACACAACACTACTGCCTAATTCACTGAACAAAGGAAGTATATCTCCAAGCCCTGGGAAGGGATGGTTTGGGTAAAGTACCCCATACAAAATCATAAACGCAAAAGCACCGACTAAACTCAATGTCCAAACAGCAGTAGATGCAGCGGGTTCTTCTTGCCCCTGCGTCATTTCGGGTAGTTCACTCATCACTTCACCACAGATTGCCTTTAGGCAATCTTTCCGAAACGAAAGTTGTCCTTAAGCATTAGGAGAGAAACGGTGATAAAATTAGGGTGACATTAGAGATTCTTCTGCAGGCATTCTACGATCTAAACCGACTCCAAATGGAGATGGGATTGAACCATCTAACTCTATTTCAGTAGCCCAGATGTTCTCACACTCACAGGTTAGGCCGGCAAACTCTTGCAAATCTCCTGAAACCGAATAGCGTTCGATGGCAGCAGCAACGTGCTTGTCGCATTTGCCACAATTATGTGCGCCGCGAATGCGGCCTGCTGCAGTTGGATGAACTATCAAGCGGCCGGGAACAGAATCCACTTGGCGAATCATCTCAACTAGTGACCATAGCCATGGAGGGCGGTATTCTCGGTGACGGAAAAGTCTCTCAACTATTGTACCGCGTTGGATATTCATTGGATTGACGCTGACTTCATCAGAAAGTGGCCCCACTTCACGTATCCATTCAATACAATGTTTCAATGAATCTCCCTCTGACATGAATGGCGGTTTGAATAGCAAATATGTCTTGACTTCTAATTCGTTAGCCCGAAGGGTCTCAACCGCTTTACGCCATTGTTTTGTTGAAAAACCCTTGTTACAATGAAATTTTAGTACTTCATCGTCCATCGCTTCTAGCCCAATAGCGACAACACAACCTGGGTGCAAGTTCGCTACCCACGACATCTTTTCTGGTGTACACATCTCAGCTCGTGCTTCAACTATCAAACGAAGACCCCTCTCATTGGTCTCTCGAAGTATTGCCTCTTGCCACTCAGGAGGATTTTCACGGTCCTCAAAAAATGTCCCCGATGTGTAGACTTTGATTACTTCCGAACCTTCGAAATCGTTAGTTTGGTCTTTGGCTGACTGCCACTGTGCCATCAAATTGTCATAGGTTACATCGTCTCTTACGTCGTTGAAGTAACCACAAAAAGTGCAACCTGAATTCCACCACCAGACGCACCCTCGGGTGCGGAAAATAACTGTTGTAGCTTGACATATTGTCCCGTCTGGTAAACATTCAGGAGTTGTGTAAACCGTCGCTAATTCGTCAGCATCCCAAGATTCTCTCTTACGAATTGAACCAGGTGTGTTTTCTGGAGCCTTGACAAGATGATGAATTTTAACTGCCTCAGTAGAACTGGGCATGATTCCAGCGGAGCAAGGTGAGGATTGTTCAGCCATAGTGCTCAAACTTGCCGGCACACCACCCCCTCATCAATCTGCCCTATAGTAGTGGATTGCCTTATTACATAGATTACAGGAACTAATGCAGGGTGTAATGCTAAGAGGGAGACTCGCATGTGCGGTAGCATGAGTGATAACGCATCTGCATCTGAAATCAATACTGAGGCTGTGCTCGGTAAGCAGAAGCTTGCGGATATGAACGACGAAGATAAGAAGGCACTGAAAGGATGGTATTTCTTTGACTGGGCAAATCAAGCCTATGCGCTCACAGTGATGACAGTCATCGCGCCCGCATTGATGGCAAGTTTGTACAACTTGGCTACTGGAACTCAATCGGGAGATTCTTTCTACGCATTCGTACTGACATTTTCAATGATATTTGTTGTTCTTACCGCTCCCGCTTTGGGCGTGATTGCTGATCGAATGCCAATCAAAAAGAAGTTGCTGAAATGGTATACTGTTGCTGGAATTGGATTCACTGCATTGATGGGAGCAGCACCCTATTTTGGTTCACAAGGATACATCGTTCTAGCGTTGATGTACACTATCGGAACCATTGGATTCACTGGTGGTAATGTCATCTATTATTCATTCATGCCCTATCTTAGTTCTAGGGATAATCAAGATGAAGTTTCAACTTGGGGTTACATGTACGGATTCATGGGTGGTTCAATGCTACTCATATTCCATCTTGCCATCCTTATGGGACCATTCAATTGGGATACAAACTTCAAACTTGCAGTTATCTTTGTGACCTCTTCATTGTGGTGGTGGGGCTTTGGCGCATTGATGTTCAAGTGGACCCCTGAACCTGAAATCGTCTCTGATTTAGAATGGGACGGTTTGGGGAAAAACAACTTTTCTAGATTTGTAGGAGCTGCCAAAATTGCTTATGGACAAGTTGCAACTACAGCAAGAGAAATCAAGAAATTCAAGGTTCTTGCTATGTTCCTAATCGCTTACCTATTATTCTATGATGGGGTTAACACCATCGCTAGCATGGCGAGTGCTTTCGGAGAATCCGTGTTGCGTATTGACCAAAGCATGAATATCATGTTGCTTCTCACAGTCAACATTGTTGCTATTCCAATGACTTTTGTTTTTGGTAAACTAGCTAATGTAAAGGGAACAAAGTTTGCATTGATGGTCGCACTACTCATCTACTGTGGTGTAGCAGTCACCGCAGCGGGATTTGCCCCATTAGAATTAGAAGGAGAAGAGGACGCAAAGCGCTATGATTTCCAATTTGAGTGGAACGAAGAAACTGAACTTTACGAGATGACCACGCTTTATGATAGAGGATATGAAAATTGGATTGGTGAAAAATCAAAGGGAGATGATGCCTTCCGTGATGCCTTCCAAGGACACTTCCCAGAACCTGATTACAGTGTAGAAGAGGCTGGAGAAAGCACTCTAGGTGCTGGATTGATGGTCTGTTTGTTCATCTTAGTGATGGTTGTGTTACTTGGTGGTGGCATCATGTGGTTACAAGAAAGAAACATGGGGTGGATGGGAGTTATTGCAGCATTATTACTCGTTGGCGCCGGTATATTTGGGGCATCGTTCCTTGCAGATCAAGCCACGGTATCAGAAAAGGATGTCAAGACAATTACAGAAGAAGATGCGGTTGCATTGGTCGCTGCTTTTGATGGCACGGATGACCACCGATTTTCAATCATCATCATCGGTGGGAATGAGAGCATTGCCGGTTCTTCAGAGGTTGGAGATACACATCCATCAGTCATAGAACAAGGTGGACCTGTTGATTGGTGGGCTACTACAATGCGCAATAATGTCTGGGCCCCATTAGGGCTAGGCGTTGCAATGCAATGGATAATCCTCGGACTGTTTGTCGGGTGTGCCATGGGTTCAGCCGGTGCGCAAGCCCGCTCAATGTTCTCACAACTTACCCCGAAAACTCGAACATCTGAATTCTTCGGATTCTTTGGATTCTTAGGGAAATCGGCTGCTATGATTGGGACTTTCCTCTACGGTATTGCTAGTACTGCTGCCGGTAGTCGTGTAGCAATTTTGACAGTAACCGTCGTGATTCTCATGGGTACTTATCTAACCAGTAGGGTTGACCTTGAGGAAGGAATACGTGTTGCTGAAGAAGAGGATGCACGCGCTAACGGAGAAATACCGTTAGAGTGAAACGCGGTGAAAATAATTCACATTGAATAGCGTACGCCTTCAACAAACAAAGAAGATTCATTCTTCTTCGCTGACTTCAACTGCTGCTTCAACTTCTGCTGCTGCTTCTTCTGCTGCAGCATCTTCTGCTGCCTCTTCGCTGCGGGCATCCATAGCTTCCTGCAACTTTTCGTTGATTGCTCTCTGCATATGTTGACTCTTGCGTTCTGCTTCTACAGCGTTTTCAATCATCTCATAACGATTCTTAATTGCCTTGTTGAGGTCTTCGAATACACGCATGTGGTCAACATACCAATCGTCACGTGCTTTGAGTTCAGCAACTGCTAGACGAAGGTCGTTATCCAACTCTTCTGCGATTTCGAAAACACGGGTCAAACGTTCTTTTTCCCTAGTGAATTTCTCTTCCATCATCTCAAGTTCTGGCTCAAGATGATCAACTTGCTTTCCTCTCTTGGCGCCGGTTAACTCCAAATCACGGATTCGGTGGTCTTTTTCACCAAGTAATTGCTCATATCCTTCACGTTCGATTTCTTTGTCAATGACTTCTTTTTCAAGGACTTCAATCTCGGCTTTGAGTTGAACAATCTCCTTTTCTGCCTGCTCAAAGGCGCTAAACACCTTGGTGACACGTTCTGTCTGTTGCAACAATTCCTCCTCTAGTTGGCGGAGGCGGACTTCGGGGGTAATTGTACCTTCATCATCTTCTGACATGCTCACCACTGACATACCCCACTCGCTTGCCCTTGATATATCCGCCGCCCCATAGGGGCGGCTAAGTACCGGCTGTAAATGTGCCAAATATTGGCTAAATCACTAATTTGACATGGATGCAATCGCAGCAGCAACACATTGGGTTAGATTCTTGACTGTTGGGATATGTAATTTCTCATCAGGACCATGGGCATTGTTCCCCGGGCCTGCACATCCTGTGACTAGAAAACGAGCACTTGGATAGGACTCTTGCATCATAGCCAAAAATGGAATTGTTCCACCTTCATAAAACGGCATTGAGGCAGCACCGAAGGTCTTCAAACTGCCTTCACTAAATGCCGCGGCAATTTCAACTGGCATTGGTGGCGCAGCAAACCCATTTGCTGCTGTTTCTGGCTCAAATGTCACGTGTGCACCGAATGGTGGGTCAGACTCCATTAATTCTTGCAATTTAGCAGAAGCCATTTCAGAATCAACACCTGGTGGAATTCGCACGCTTAATTTGAGAGATGTATGAGTGCGAAGGACGTTTCCAGCATTTGCAAGAGTTGGCATTCCTTCAGCACCGGTTATCGAAAGTGTTGGCTTCCAATTTTGTGCTAATAACGCTTCAACCAAATCCTCATGTTGAGGTCGTACACCATCTAAAAATGGGAAATCTGTAATCAAGGCTTCACCTAAAACACTTACAATTTCTGCTGAATCTGCACGTAATTGGTCTGAAATATCAATATGAAGCCAATCAGGAATCAACTCACCAGTTTCTTCATCTTCTAAACGCGAAAGCAATTTACGGGTGAGCCTAAACGACGAAGGAATAACTCCACTAGCCATACCTGAATGCACTCCTTCTGAAGTTACACTAACTGTCAGTGTGCCACCAACTAATCCGCGCAGGCTTTCAGTGACCCAAATGCGCTCATAGTCGCCTAATCCTGAGTCAAGAACAACCACCAAATCTGGTGTACCAAGATCTTCTTGAAGTTCTTCGAGGTAGTAAGGGAGGTCAGGTGAGCCACTCTCTTCACTGGTTTCAATGAGGAATGTGCAACTTGGGTGAGCGATGCCTTGGTTTTGTAATGCCATCAACGAAATGAGGCCACAGTATCCACCATAACCATCGTCCACTGAACCTCTTCCGAACAGCCACGGGTCTTCTCGAACAGGAATCCAGGGACCTTTTCCTTCTGACCAGCCAGTGAACTCTGGCTGTTTATCTAAGTGAGAATAGAACAGTACTTCGCCGTCACCAGTGCCAGCTACTTTGAGCAGTAAAACTGGGGTTCTACCTTCTAAACTGTGGACCGTTGCTGTTAAACCGTCAATTTCTATCGATTCAAGCCAACCGAGAAAGTGGTCAATTGTCTTGTCTAAATGGCCGTTTGCTTGCCATTCTGAATCAAATGCAGGGGATAGTGCTGGAATCTTGATGAATTCTTCTAAACTTGGTAGTGCTGAATCTTCCCATATCTTTTCAGTGAACTCCGCCATCTTATCCCAATCAATCGCATCGGTTGCGCTCATACCTCCGGCCAAAGGGTGATGCCCATTGAATCATCGGTTGGAAAAATTTTCAAAATTCGGGTAATAGATTGGCGAACTGCAATTATTTCAAATCAATTTCATCAGTTTCTACTGCCCCTAAGGCAATTCCATTTGGAGCACATAGACGAATGTTGCCGCGATAGTACGGACATTGACGACATGTTTGCTCTTCTTCAATCGGTAATCTAGGGAAGTTTACTTCGTCTCCTTTCTCCTTAACTTCAACCAAAGCAAGTTGTTTGATAAGGTCATCAAATTCTTCGCCGATTTGCTCAAATTCTTCTTTAGTCCATGAGATTATTCTGCCTGTTGAAGCAACTAAAATACCCGGGCGTAGAACCTCTCTTGTAGCCATCCCAAGTGTTTCTCTCATCGCTTCTTGTCGTACTAGACAAAGATGGTAGAGGTAGAGTTGCATCCTGTAATGAGTCAATAATTCCAGTTCAGCTGGTGTACGAATGATTTCATTGTCAGGATCCGGTGGGATCTCGAAGATTGTTCCTTCAATATCATCAGGCTGATTGAGTATTGAAAGTCCTCCAGTAGTTTTCAAATCAATTGCTCGAATCGTGTTATGAGATTGGCCATCTGTTTGGCACAGCACCAAATCAGCAATTCCATCCAACTCAAACGTCAGCGATGTTATTTGTTCTACAATTTGGTTTCCGAACGGACTCCATCGATGTTCCACCACATCACTGAGTGATTGTTCAATGTTGACAAGGAAGGGCCACTCTGTCCTCAATCCTTCAACATACAAGCCATCAATTGTTGCACCTTGAACTAGTCTGCCCAATTTACCATTAAGTAGAATTTCAGCCATTTTCTTCAACATTTGAAACGCTAAATCTCTATCTGCAGAGGCAGGGAGAAGTTCGTCAATTACTTGAGTAATTAGGGTTGGTTCAAGCATCATATTTGGTGAAGAAGATACCCATTGTTCAGAAAGAGGGGTAGATGGCTGTTCACCTGAAATACCAGGGTTGGGCAAACCAAGTTCAACCAAACGATGGAAAAGAGAACCGAGTTCATTTGCAGCAAGTGGGGTGTAATCACCTAATGGCGTTTCATCACCTCTAGGAACAAATGGCAATTTGACCGGTTCGCTTGAAATTCCGACGTATTGACTTAGCCAATGACGACGTACGCAGGATTTTGCTGAGTCAAGCGTATGCGGTGCAAGGCGTAATTTTCGTTCAGCCTCCCTAGGAGGGGCGATGTCAATTGTTGCAGGGTTCACCAATCTAGCACTCTCTTGTAGACGAGTGTACTTCACTAATGGTGAGATATGTTCTCGCTGAGACAAGATAAAATCAGGATGGTGATAGATTTTCAATGACGGTAGCAAACTAGGTGCCAAATAAGGCATAGTCATCATTTCACTGGGTGAAATTATCACCTCACCTTTAGCACGGAATGGCAACGGTACTGGAAGTGAATCATCGTCATCAATTAGCCAAGGTGCTGTTAGTAAACCATCCCTCCTAGCGGCTTGTCGAATTGCTTCAAGCCACATCCAACCAAACCTTGGAGTTGGTTTGTGGCCCCATGAAATGTTAATTTCACCCATATTTTGGTTGATTGCAGAGTTCTTCGGTGCACCTGCCAGAATCAGTAAATCTTTCACCCTCGTACAAGCAACATAGAGTAAACGTCGGGCTTCAGCTTGTACTTGAGAGGTAAGAACTTCCGTTGAAAGGCGCCAACTACCACTATCTATTGCATCTCTACTTTTCCATGGTTTAGAGCGGGGTGAAAACATCTGTTCAGATACCAAGATGTTATCGCGCCTTGATTGACCAAGGTTACTTTGATTTTCGGAGAATATCCCACATACAATTACTACCTTAGATTGCAATCCTTTGGAACCATGAATCGTCATCACTCGAACAGCATTTGAAGCAGGCATCGCTTCCCCTAGAATCAGTTTTCCTTTGACTGATGATAACATATTGATTCGTTCTGCCAAGAGTACGGGGTCGCCTCCTGCTTCTGCCATTTGTGAGCGGATAAGAGACAAAAATTGCTCTGCGTATTGCCTATCCACTTGACCAGGGTACGCAAGCAGCAAGTCTGAGTGGTCTACTGTTTCTTCTAGCATAGGAACTATTCTATTACAATCAGCGAGCTGTTTCCAGCGTTCAAAAAGTGCCCTTTGAGCATCACTAACTGCATGAGATTGTAATCGTCCCAGCAAATCAGATGAACCATTGCTATCAGAAATGAAATTCTCTAACTGAGAATCATTGAATCCAACTAGTGGTGTCCTAGCAAGTGTTGCTGCACGACTTACATCACCTCGTCTTGCAGACAACTGAAGGAGAGCCGCTAATGAACTCACAACGGGTTGCTCAAGTAAGCCACCGTCTTGATCCGCTAACGCTGGTATTCCAAGGTCGTCAAGACGGCGAATGAGGTCATACATGTGGGTTCTTGCAGGCATTAATACCATGATATCTCGTGGTTCAATTGGCTCTACATCATGGATTTGAGTTACATTGTCTTCTTCAGATTGCTCTGAATCACCACCACTCTGAGGTGTTAGGACTGATGGCGCCACACCATCAACCATAGCCCGGATTCTAGCAGCAACCAATTCATGTTCAAGGTGAACTTGTTTCGCATCCGCACCTAACTCAAATGGATCTAATGGAACCGCCAAATCTGAACTGGGATCACTTGCATCTTCAGTAGCAATTGGTAACAACCATTCAAGCCCACCATTTTCTTTATCTCTGTAAGCTCGTAAATCCTTAGGTGAAGCATACCAATCACCAGGGAATAAGTTGTGCCTGTCATCAAAAAGGTCAATCCACCATTGATTCATCGTTAATAGCAAATCTTGACAAGTTCGGTAATTTGTGACAAGGTCAACATGGCCTTGAGTACGGCGAATTACATCTGTATGTTCTAATCTTCTATCATCATCTCCTCGGTCAAATTTTATCCACGCTTCCTCGGGAATAGGGCGATGATTGACATATTCAAGACCGGTGACAAAACTACTGATATCCACTAATCTTGGATCGCGTGCAGAATCACGACGACGTAGTGATGGTTTCATCAATAATCTTGATTCAGTAGCATATTCATGCTCATTGATAGCCCTAAGATGTACAGTGTATCTTGCCATGCCACTCACTTGGGCTTGGCGGAAACCGTAGATACTCTGCTTTTGATCACCAACCCAACAAACTGTGGGTTGCCAAGGTGAATTTGGTGGTTCAGGGTCGCCTTCTTTCTGCTCTCTCTCACCCCATAGTCTTGAGAGAAGCCGCCACTGTTGATTTGAGTTATCTTGGGCTTCATCAATGATGAATGCTCGGAATCGTCTTCGTATTGTTTTTAGAACCTCATATCTCCTTACCAAATCATCTTTCACAAGTTTCATTGGGTATTCTTTATGGTGCTCTGAAATTTCATCTTGCTCTGGATTACCACACAATTTTAGTGCTGTAAGAATGTGCTCATCACGCCAAGGTTTAGAATCATCAATTGCATTAAGAGCAGAGACAATATCTCTAGGATACCATCTTGAACAAATTCTTGGGCAACGCGCAAGAAGTAAATCCTCAGCCGAATCAGATACATCAGAATGGTCGTGTAAACCCTCTAAAAGACGTAATTCAGTCAACACATCTTGAGAGGCTTTGTGGACGATTAGTAGGTCTGAAATAATGCGTGCATCGCAATCAGCGTCAAGAGCCAAAGGCGCATCACCAACATAGGTAGGGAATGGATCTGAGATTCTTTGCAAATGGACATCAGAGTCTGCAGGACAACAGGGTGGACCTACTCTAGGATCTAGCAAATCGGCAATTGCTGCACAAGCTCGAACTCTCATCCCTTCAATTGAACCATAGAGTGCTTTGGCGCGATTCTGTGCATCAACCATACTTTCTTTGATTTCATCACGAATTGCTTTGTCTTTGATTGAACTAAGCGCATTAACACCCGATGGCCAACCATCACCCTTTGGTAGAAGATTTCTCGAGAATACAGATGGCATAATTTTCTCAATTGAGGCCATGCTACATGTTGCTAAAGTAAAATGACGAATCCACAATAATTGGTCCCATAAATCATCAGGTACACCCGCAGCAATCAGTGTATCTAGAGCATTTACTCTAGTTTCATTTTGGAGTGCTTCAACCAAACCTAATTCTGCAGAGCGCTCTTTTGCAGCAGCCAACCAATCATCACCAATGGTATGGAGAGTTTGCGCAAAATCACTAATTTCCTGTACCTCAATATGTGAAAGGAAACTATGGCGGAGTGCATCTGCATTGACAACCCCTGTATGCGATTCCAATGACCTGCGAACTGAGTCTACGAAAATTGAATTATGGAGTAATTTAGCAACTATTTTTTGACTACGAGAGCGACCACCCATTTGATGTGAAAGCCGATTACGAGCCCTGATGAATTCTTCAGGAGTAACAGAATTGATTCGTAGGTCTCCCGCGTGTTTTTCGTTACGAATCCGCCAAAGCGAACTCATTGCCCGTTCCATCAACAATGCTCGTTGTGCATCAGACATCTGCTGATGAGTTGGTCTGTCACCAAGTAGACTACGATGAGACGATACCAATCGATTGAGAAATGAGTCAATAGTACCAATTGGGGCCTCATCAAGCAACATTGTCAACTGTTCAATCAAACCTTCATTACGGATACGTGGATCATATCGGAATCCATCTCTTTCACCTCTAGGACCAGAGCGCAAGCGAGCAAGTTCGGTACGCATCCTGTCACGCATTTCTTCTGCTGCTTTCACTGTGAAAGTCAACACCACAACTTCAGTAGGTAGCAAACCACGCCACTTCACCATATCTTCCCTATCTTTAGCAGCGGATTGAAGCAAACCCCCACTAAAATCAACCTCACGCGGACCTGCTGGAAGCAGCCTCGTCGCCCTTTGGTCTTCTGAAAGATAGTGCTCCAAAACCCTTTGAACAATGGTAGCAGTTTTCCCTGTACCAGCACCTGCGTCTAGGACTATGTGCATGTCTAGATTTAACCCAAGAGTTTGACCGCGATTCAATTCCATTTGCGATCACCCCCCACAGTCGGAGCCAATCCGCACGCTTGTTTCACCGAACAATATGTGCATGTAAGGTCGCTTGGCGTAGGAACTACTCTACCTTTTTCAGACATGTCCCCAATGCGTAAAGCAGCCGTCAAACGATGGCGTATCCATGCTCTAAATGGATTACTAGACGGTGGTTCGTTACTTTCATTTGGCCGACGATAAAGAGTTTGTGTGGTGCATTCCACATTTCCAATACCTAGACTTGATAGATGAGTTTGGAACTCTGGGTCAGCCTCAATGTAAAGTTCACTTTCTTCACCAACCTCAGAGATTCCAACACCGATTACTCTGTCACCGGGGTGTGTAACCTCCCATGCTCGCGCATACAAAGCGAGTTGGACACCTTCTAGAAGTTCTCTGGAATGGCGGTCTCCTGATTTTCCTTTACCAGGGCCTTCAAGGGATTTCAAGTCTCTAATTACAACTAGGCGTTGTGCATTCCAAGATTCTCCTAAATCAAGGTCAAGAGGGCATTCTACATCTTCACCCGATTCATTGACAAAATTACCACCTGCTTCCGGAAATGGAATTAATTCCACTCGGTCAATCGTTCCCCTCAAACGGATTCCAGACGGTACTGATTCGCCTGATTCCGGTAATTCCAACATGATTCCTTCCTTATTCTCGTCACTAGTTAGTGGCCATTCAATTGCTAGAAGTGCGCTTGAATCAGCTGCTAATTCTGATTCTAACAACCGGCCAAAGCGACCGCTTGCACTGGCTTTTCCACCCTCATCAAGAGCCGCTTCATAGGCTTCAAGATTCAGCCCCACAAGATCAAGTCGGCGCACTGTTGCAATTGCATCAGAATGACGTAACCACGGCGCTCTGTCATCGACCATTTCCAATAAGCGTCGGCGTAAAGTAGCCTCATCAATTCTAGCCGCCCCTAGTGAATGTGGAGTGAATTTATCTCGTTCAATAGCTACTTCCATATCTAAAAATTCACAAATGAAGTCTGCCCATACTTCATGGATGAGCAATCCACGTGTACGCACATCAACATCATCATCCTCATCATCTTCACCTTCAGCACGAAGTCTAGTTGAAAGCCAACCTTTACGTGGACAAGATAACCATTGAGAAAGCCTACTTGGGGACCAAATTTTGGTTATTCTAGATGGGCCTCCAATAAATCCATGTCGTAAATCATGGTCATTAATTCCTGTGGCATTCGGCATCAATGGCCGAGGGTCTATTGACATCGCCTTGCTTGATTTAACCTTCAAACCAATTGTTGGCCAAGATGAATGAAGGCGCGGCGGTTCTACCTTCGGGCCCCTTGATGTTGGAGTCATTTTCAATTCATCAACAGTTACAATCTCTCCATTTCTATTACTATCAAGATAGGGTTGCTCCTCACTACCAATTCTTGGTTGGCGAGATATTCTATCTTCAACTAGAATTGCATCAAGAGGAATAGTAATGGCACTAGGATTGAGTGGTTCTTGCATCGGATATCTTGCATTATGAATTTGAATTCCATCCCTCTGACGAACATCTCGCTGATGACTACCGGTAACCACTAATTCAAACCGTCCATCTCCACTGCTGATGATATCTGATGGTCTAGCGCAAAGAAACGGACCCTCCCCTTCAATGAAAGAAAGTCCCCAACGACTTTCTTTACCACCATCCATCCTGAAAACTTCCCCTGAGGAAATGAAGTCAGGGAGATTTGGAGGGGAAGCGGGATCCCATTGTGTTACCGCCAACCATTCTGATAGAGGGGTTGAGGGTTGTGTTGAATCATCATCATGTGCGTCTAGAACAATAACCTCGGAACCGCAACTGAGTAGATGGTGCCAGAAGTGACGGGATTCACGTAAACGATTATCTGGGGGCAGAACCCCTAATTCAGAACGTTCAGACTCGGAAAGACCGGAGATTGAAGGTGGTGATGTATTCCATGATTCTGAATCTAGATGGGTAAGTATTACTAAATCTGCATGACAACCCAATGCTTCGTCTGGAGTGAGAAGTTTTAGTTTGGAAGAAGCGACTTGTTTCCCAGGTAATGATGAGGAATCTATGAGAGTAAGGAGTTCATCAACCCAATCAAGTCCTGTCACAGGTGGTGAATGACCTAACAGCCGCTGAGAATTCCTTAGCGTGTAATGAGTGTCAAATAATTTCTGCAAGCCCGCGATTGTTCTGTTCACATCACCATCGAGATTGCTAGTCAGCAAGTGCCAATGCAACATACTACCAAATTGATTGAGCCATTCATCACCGCTTTGTGCTGGCTCTGGAATTGGTAATTTTTCACCACTATAACATCCAATAGAAACCAATGAACCATCTAATGCATTCACATCAATAGAAGATAACAACGGACGTAACCTATTAGCAAGACAAAGTAACCACCATTGTGTAGATTCATGGCGCTGACACAACTCTTCCTCGTTTTGGTATGAGTTAGCAATTGGCTTTCTTGCCAAAGCGTGTAACCAACGGAACAATGCTCCTTGACCACCTAGTAAATGGAAGCCGCGAGATACCTGCTCAAGGATTTCAACATCTGGATTAGGAGTTAAATCTGCGATTGATGGATGCTGATGAGAAGTCATCCATTCTACTTCAAATTGAAGAGTCTGCTGAACTGCTAATGCACGAAGCTGTGGCAAAGACCAGGCGTCCTCGTAATGGGCTAGAGAAATAATCGCTGATAACCAATGAACCCCTGGACTCTCTTTCAAAGGAGCCGAGCGAATAGGTAGATGGAAACCAAAAGAATTGAGCATTGAAGACCAAATTTCATGATTTGATTCTGCAGATGGGTCAATAATTAGAATTGATTCTGGTGGTGACTTTGCATTAATTGCAGAATCTATCAATGCGTGGGTTGATTGAATTGACCTCTCAATTCTTGGTACTAACATTCTGATTGGCTGATTTTTCCCTTCCTCTATTTTGTTAAGTTCAACATGAGTAAATGGAGAATGTCTAGGAACCCAATCTGGTAAATTATCACTATCACGAATTGCTGAGATATCATTGGGTACAAATCCATGCACTCCAAGCCTATGACTACCTGAATTAGCGAGAACATGCAATGGTTTGAAGCGAGTCAATGCAAGTATCAATCGCTGACGCAAGGGAGAAACTGTTGGTGGATGGTCGAGGAAGATAATACCATCAATTCTTGACAAACCAAATGGAACCTCAGAATCTGGGATTTTCTCTAATATGTTTACTAATGCAGAAATTTGGTCATCACCATGCATGCCTCCTAATTTCTCGGCTAATGCGGTTAGCAGTGCTCGGAATGACAATAAATCAGGTGAGGCTTTTGAAGTGACTGATTCTTCTCGCAAACAGTGGTTTAGATTAGAAAGGTCGCGACTTTTACCACGGCCCCAATGTTGATCTGGGAGGCTATGCATAAGTGGAAATTGGAGTGCCCTTGCTGCTTTTTTACACTCCGCGTGTAATAGTATAGAGAATGGCCCGCCAGAGGGCAGTAATCTAGGAAGTCTCAACTCGGCATGAAGTGAAGATACTAAACTATCCAAGGTATGATGACTAGTACGGTCTATCGGTCCATCCTTTTTTCCACCCTTGGCTAAGTTGTTCAAAGTGGCTCGGCGTGCAGACTCTGTTGGGTGAATTGTGAGAAGCTGTGCTGGACCCCCACGGTTTGGGGGCCGTGGATCTTGCATTTGCTGTAAGAAATGGGAGGTTAGCCATTCTGGAACATGTGCCGGAGGAACCTCTTCCATCGTAATTGTGTGACAATTACTCTTTTCCTG
>JAQXFA010000153.1 GCA_029250565.1 Candidatus Thalassarchaeaceae archaeon | reverse complement strand
ATGGAACATCTCGAATTGGCTATTCTTGCATGAATATACAAACAGGTGAAGTTGGAACTATTGCTCACAAAGATATTGATTCACGAAATCGGGTTCTTGGGCTTGGAATTAATCCCCAAGCGCTTGATGATGTCGCCGTCCCTGCTATTCAAGATGCTATGGACAATTACGAAGTAATTGTGATTGATGAAATTGGTAAATTTTCTGTCGAGTCTGAAGCATTTGTGGAAATTGTCAAAGAAGCAATTGAAGTAGATAAACCGACTATTTTGACCCTACACAAAAAGAGTCGACACCCACTGTTGCAAGACATTCGAAGAAGAGATGATGCAAGGGTGTTGGAAGTTACTCCAGTTAATCGTGCATTGCTACCATACAAAATCCACAAGATTGTTCGTGAAACATTCTGATGGGATTGAAATGGGTTTTAGTCGGCAAAGGCAGCAAACTGCTGATATCATTCACACTCGTTGTCTAGAGATGTTGAATGATTTAATGGTAATATCTGTTCTAGATTGGCCTTTACCTCCACCTCCAATAGTTGATTCTGAATTTCCTCTAATTGAGCCAGAATCAACTACTCAAGTAATTGAACAGGTTGAAGGTTTGTTCAAAGTTGACCGAGCTAAGTTCAACAGCCTGCTTGATGAATGCCGTGAGTCAATGATTCCCCACCGCCTCTCTCTAACCTCTGATCCAGACAAAGAAGGGGAAAAATGGTTGCTTAGAAGGCTTATTGAAGTGGCAAGAAGAATTCTATTTGGGGTTTGTGAAGGATGGTTGGCGATGGCGCTTGATAGAGACGCACCGGATGTTACACGTTGGTATACAGGGATTGCTTTAGCCAATGGGTTGTGTACCCAAGGAGACGGTTTGGCCGAAAACCGTGGATACCATATCCTTGAGAGCATTGCTATGACAAGTCAGCCTGGAAGGTGGCCTACTCGACCACTTTCAGGACCACATCAACTAGATTGGAATCAACAAAACTCTTCCGATATTAATATCGATGAAGAGTCGGGTGGAATTGATGCTGCTCACTGGTTACTTGATGCTCTAGAACAAGGTAGTGATGAGAGAAAGGTTCTGTTGGTCAAATGGATGCGTTTGATGTTGGAGAGACCAATCTTAGTTGAAAAAATGGCTTTACCAAATAGATTTGAACAGATGGTTAGGTCCCAACCTGAACTCGTTGCTGCTGAATTAGTATCATGTGTACCAAGATTGTTAGAAGTAAATACAGAATCTGGATTAATGGTATTAACTGCGCTACAAACAAGGGTAGAATCTCGCGTTAATATCGCACTTGCAGACATACTTCCTCATCTCCTTAGGGCTTCATTAGATGTTGGTTTAGCATCACTAGACCAACTCGCCGATTCTGAGGATTCCGGTGCACGTTCTGCAGCTACAGCGGCTCTCAAAGAATTAGCAACTATTGATTCTGAGGCTTTCCTAAGCCGAATTAAAAAATCTGCAACTGATGAAGACCCCGGAATTCGTCGTCTTTTCATACAAACCTGTATTCGAGACTATCTTGAATTAGATCGAGTTGATTCACAGGATATTTTAGTTCCCTTATGGCTTGAGAATGATGAAGTTGCAGGAGTAAGAATGAGAGAATTATTACTGCGGATGCAAGATGTTGATACCGAATCATTTGCAATAATTGGTAATATGATTCACACAAAATCTGCAAATTCACTTGATAAATTTTGGTCAGTATTAGAAGTAAGAAACCCTGAGAGGGCTGAGGCTTGGAAAGCACATATTATCGGTCAAGGACCCATCCCTGAACCCCTCAATTGAAGCGCAAAGAGGTTGTGGGATAACTATGGCAAAGGAACCTGAATGGCGTTGGCAACTTGTTGTCGGACTCATCTGCGTAGCACAATCCTTCGTTGAATGGAATACACCTGAAGGTCCTTGGCAAGAGCAAACTTTCACTCGCGGAGTTATTGCCTTAGTTGGTCTTGGTTTTGTCTATGTTGCAAAATACCGATGGCAATTCCGTAAAGATGGTTTGATACCTTATCTCAAAATTTACCGTTGTAAACCACAACAAATTGCCATGGTTTCTGTAGTTGATGGGATGGCTGCAATTGCCCTTATTTTACTGTTAAAAACTCTATCTGAAAATGGTGTATTCGTACCAGTACCAGCATCTCTTATTCTTCTGCTATATGCTATGCTAATGTTTTTGCATGCGGCTTATGCTTGGTTGGTCATTGAAGGACCATTACGAGATGAAGAGGAATAATCACCTTTGACCTGGTTTCCAAAATTCAAGGGGGAGAGGTTGTTCTCCTTGCATTGCCCGAAAAGCAAGATGGTCTGCACGTTCGTTCCAACGATGACCTCGGTGCGCCCGAACCCACTCACCTGTTAGTGGGCGCAGTGATGACACCTCATCCCAAAGAGATTGTACACGTTGTGCAAGATCTTTGTTCGCTTTTGCCCGCCAATTATTTTGCGCTATTTCCAAAGCATATTGAGAATCTCCTCTGATGATTATTTTAGATTGGCCCGCTTGAACAAGAAGCCAGCGTAATGCATGAGCAATAGCACTGAGTTCGGCGGTATTGTTTGAGCCAACTTCCGCGCCGAGGAATTCATCTGCACTAGGATCAGTGATTACCAAGCCGCTGATTTCAGTTTCTACAACACCCGTCCCATTACCTCGTTGATTGTCACCTGTAACAACGACTGCACCCCATCCAGCAGGGGTTTTAGAGGTTACATTTTGATTATCTTGACAAGAGCCGTCAACATAGATTGTCAATTCTGCCTCGCTTGATGAGGCATCCGACAAGTGAACTCACTCTCCAATCTGTTCAAGATATGTTGAGGCGTTCAGCATCTTTTCTAACACGGAAGCATCTTGCATAGTTATTCGAACAATCCATCCTTCGCCATAAGGGTCTTCGTTGATTAATTCAGGAGCGTCATCCAACGCCTCGTTGATTGCACAAATCGTTCCAGCAAGTGGTGAATAAATTGCTGATACACTCTTGACAGACTCAACGCTTGCAAACTCGTCCATTTCTCCGACTTCCATTCCCTCTTCAGGGAGTTCGACATACACAATATCTGTCAAAGAATCTTGAGCATAATCAGTAATTCCAACAACCACTTCATCCCCTTCAACTCTTAACCATTCATGCTCTTCAGTATAATACAGTTCTTCGGGTGCATCACTCATCATCTCACCTAGTCATTCCGAGGGCTACTGAGATGACTATATTTGCGTTCCCCAATGTCACTCTTCTTCAACTTTAGAACTTAGAAGTCCTTGTTCTAGATTAGCCCAAGCACCTGAAAGGTCATCCTCATCCTGTGATTCAGAGAGTTCGCTAACCATGCGTTCGCGCTGAGCAGATGATCCTTCAATAGGAAATAGATGGAGAAGCGGTGATTTTACACCTTTAGTGATTCCAAGATGAATGATTAAACCAGCGAATAATGTAATTGCTGTGAAAGCAGGTACAAGCCACGAAATATCAGTACCAGCAGTGCATTCAATAGCATTTTCAGCACAAACTGCTGGTGGCAATCTGCCATCAATTAATGCAAATGCTGTAGCCATCAATAATGCCAAGCCAAGCCCAAAAAGAAGGCGGCGTGCGGTGTAGGCTGGCGCCTCCATAGTATTCACGACACGGGTCTAACCCATCAAATAGGCGGCGGATTGTTACTCAAATATCAAGTTCAATATTGAGGTTTTGAATGAGTTCTTTGTATCTGTTACGGATTGTCACTTCTGTGACTCCTGCAACTTCAGCAACTTCTCGCTGTGTGCGGCGCTTGCCACACAATACACTAGCGATGTAAATGATAGATGCCGCTATACCAGTTGGTCCGCGTCCACTTGTCAATTCTTTTTCTTGTGCTGCTTTGATTAATTCGTATGCCTTTGCTTCGACTTCAGCATCTAGGCCAAGTCCAGAACAGAATCTTGAGATATAATCCTCAGGACCTGTTGGCATAATTCGCATCTTAAGTTCACGAACCATGAATCGGTATGTCCTACCAATCTCTTTTCGCCCAGTTCTACTTGCCTGACCGATTTCATCGAGTGTTCTTGGTACACCACATTGGCGGCAAGCAGCATACAAACTTGCAGCTGCTACACCTTCAATTGAACGGCCTCTAATTAGCCGCTTTTCAACTGCTTTCTTGTAATTAACAGCGGCTGCTTCACGAACAGACTTTGGTAATTCTAAACGGCTTGCCATACGGTCAAGTTCAGCTAAAGCCATAGCCAAATTGCGTTCGGTTGCATTTGAAACTCTACTGCGCTTTTGCCATTTCCTCATTCGATAAAATTGAGAGCGGAATCTGCTGTTAATTGTTTTACCAGAATAATCCTTGTTTTGCCAATCGATATCAGTTGACAACCCTTTATCGTGTAGCATCACAGTCATTGGCGCCCCAGTACGAGCTCTCTGATCACCTTGTTCTGGACTGAATACACGCCACTCTGCACCTTGGTCAATGACGTTATCTTCAATCACTAATCCACAATCCTGGCAAACGGTTTCGCCTCTTGTTTGATCATGGTCAAGACTCCTACTATTACACTCCGGACACTTTACAATATCTTCAATTTGTACTGGTTGTTTTTTTGCCATATTAATCACTTCTGTTCTTACCTTGCTACCTATGTTAAGAGAAAGGTATAAACGGCGTTCAGCCGGGGTTATATAAGGTTTAGCGGTTCATTTACACCTAATAATATTCTGAAATATTGGCTTCATATTTTGATTTGATAATGGTGATAAGTAACTGACGCCTCGGAGTGTCTGCCCGTAGGGCAGGTGATGAGGTATGGCAGAATCGTGGCCGCCAGAAGATATCTCATTGACACCTGGAAAAAGAATCTTATTTTTGACTAAAAATCTTGATCTTATTCGTCAACAATTGTATAATGGTCTAAATCTATCAATGTCTGATTTCACTGTTGATGACCTATTGGATGATATCAATACTGATGTGATGACTCCTGCTTGGGTCTGTTTTGACCATGATCCTGCTGAAATTGCCAAAAACGCTTATGCTGGATTAATTCACGACGGAAAGCGTGTTTTTGAAGAAAACGCTCTGATAAATGGTAATTTTGAAGTGATTGTTTCTGGTCACCGAAAAGGAACAGGAAGTAGTAGAGAAACTGCTGCTCAAGCAGAAAAATGGGCTGGTATCAGAATAGTCATAGCCGCATCTTTCGCACCAATTCATGAAAGAAACAACATCAATCTTGGTCAATTGATGGGTGACCACAAAATGCTTCAAAGACTGCAAAACGGAGCTACTCTTTCCCTTTCTGAATTTATTGATAAATACGATCCGATTACAAAACTCATCGTTGAAAACGGAGGGATATTTCCCTTTGCAAAACAATTGAAATCAGGTAATATTGAACTGCCAACACCTGATTGTGAACAAAGACCAATGACAATGTGTGAGAAAATTATTGCCAAAAAACTACTTGCCAAAAATGGCAAGACTACTTGTGTAGAACCACATAATGCAGTACTAGCTGCTGTGAATGGTGGATACTCTCATGAGTTTACAACAGCACAAGTACACGAATTCTTGAAACTTGAATATGGGGAAAACTACTCCTTACCAGATCCAAATAAATTCGCTGTTTTTGAAGACCACTTGCTCTATGCAACCGGTGTACCACGGTTTGGTCCATTCGCAGAAAAAATACAGACACTTCGGGATATGCAAAATCTATTCCAACAACACACAGGAGTTAGAGATTATTCAGCAAAAGATGGTGTCAGCCCGGGGATTTGTCACCAAGTTGCTAGAGAGGAATTTATTGATGTTGGAGATTTCATTCAAGCAACTGATAGCCACACCTGCATGGGTGGTGCTTCCAACGCACTGACTTATGGTGTCGGTTCAACAGAATATGCAAATCTCGCTTACAATCAATTTGCATTCGTGAATGTACCCGAATCTATCCGCTTTGAATTAGAGGGTGAACTCAATCCAGGTTGTACTGCAAAAGATGTGATTCTACACATTTTATTAGAATACGCAAGCACCTCAGAAACTCTAGACCGATCAATGGAGTTTGGGGGCCCGGGACTAGCCAGCCTATCTATGGATGAACGAGCAACTCTCTGCAATATGGCCACAGAATGTAGTGCTAAAACAGGAATATGTGAACCTGATGATGTTACTGTTGAATGGTTGATGAAACGTCGAAAGAACCTCAGTGAAGATGATATTCGTGCTGCGTTCGTACTCCCTGATGAAGGTGCACATTATGACGGAGGGGTGTACACAATCAATCTCTCTGGAATTGTACCAATGGTTGCCCACCCGGGTAACCCTGACGAAGGAATCCCATCAGATCCAACAAACGGTGTGAATATATCTGATATTGGTGATGTTGCAATTGATATTGCGTATGCTGGTTCATGCACTGCTGGTAAAGCAGATGATTTCCAATATTATGCTGAAGTTGTTGAGGCTGCTCTAGAAGCAGGAGTGACCATTCCTGATGGGGTTGAATGCTACATTCAATTTGGTTCGAAAGCTGTCAAAGAATATTCAGAGAGAATGGGTTGGAATGACATGTTCATTCAAGCGGGTGTGAAATTGATTGACCCAGGGTGTGGGGCTTGTATTGGCGCTGGACCTGGAGTTTCAGATAACCCTGACCAAGTAACAGTTTCTGCAATCAATCGAAATTTTCAGGGGCGTTCGGGACCAGGCAAGTTGTATTTAGCAAGCCCCCTGACTGTGATGGCTTCTGCATTCACGGGGAAAATTACTGCATGGAAGCCAGGCCTCTTTAATGAGGTGTGACTATGGAAATGATGCTCATTATTTCTTTCCTTTTTTTCATGACCATCTTTGCTGGCGTGGGCATGGCTTCGATGCTCGTCAAACAAGACACAACAGATGACTATCTCGTTGCTGGGCGCGGAATGCATCCTGCTCTCGCTGCACTCTCTGCAGTCAGTACTTGGAACTCTGGCTACATGTTCATTGGTTTTATTGGGTTTACTTACTTGATGGGTTACTCTGCCATTTGGTTGGGATTGGTTTCTACTATTGGACAAGTTGTGGCCTGGGTGTGGCTCTACAAATTCATTCAAGAAGAAGGGAATGAACGTGGGCTTCGTTCTCTATCTTCTCTTGTTGCTGAGAAAGCCGGTGCTCCTGAAGCGAAATTGGCTGCTATACTCTCTGTGCTATTCCTTTGTATCTATGCTGCTGCACAACTCACCTCCGGTGGTAAAGCACTCTTCGTAATGATGGGGTGGCCTGAGATAGTGGGCATTCTAATCGGATTCGTTCTCGTGGTTGCTTATTGTTACGCAGGAGGTATACGGGCCTCAATTTGGACTGATGCTGCACAGTCTTGTGTAATGGTGATTGGATCAACTATTCTTTGTTGGATTGCTATCAAAGAAGTAGGTGGATTTAGTGGATTAGATGCGGGACTTGAGGCTCAAAGTACAATGCTAACTAATTTCTTACCACCTGATTTGAAATTTGGAATCTCAATGTGGGCCTTTGCATTCTTCTTGGGGGGCCTAGGTGTTGCCGGCCAGCCACAGGTTGTTTCTAGAGTGATGACTTTGGGATCAGATAGCGACCGAAAGCAGGCAATGATTTGGTTCTTCGTTTGGCAAACTCCATTCATAATTCTAATGTTGATTATTGGGATGGCGAGTCGTGTATTGTTTAATGCGGAAGGGTTTGATGCTGAACTTGGTCTCCCTACAATGGCAATGGAAACCATGCCTGCATTTGGTATTGGTATGATTCTCGCATCTATTTTCGCTGCAACAATGTCAACCGCAGACAGTCAAGTTCTTGCTTGTACTGCTGCAATCACTGATGATATTAAGCCAGAATGGAGGCAGGATCACAAGACAACAAAAAAAGTCACACTTGTCGTTGCCGCTTTTGCTACAATGATTTCAATCGGTGGACTTTACATCCCCGGAGGTGACTCTGTATTTGCTTTAGTTGTCCTAGCAGTTTACGGGCTTGGTGGGATCTTCATTCCATTGTTGACGATTCGTTGGATGGGATATAAACCCGATTCTACGCATTCAATTTCCATGATGGTAGCAGCATTCGCTGGAGTCATCGGTTGGATAATGCTTGGATTTAGTGGAGGGGATGGCATATTCCCCTCTGTACCTGGTATGGGTGCAGCTTTCGCTGTTCACTTCATACTGAACCAAGTTCGTACACCCGACATATCTTCACTTGGAAGATACAATTGGCCTGACCAGAAAAAAATGGGTGCTATTGCTGCTGCCATTATCATCCCATTCGGTGCGTTTGAGGCGTCATACCTCGTGACCGCGCCTGATTCATCGGGAGATGCTAATGTACAAGGTGAATGGTTAGTTGAACTTGAATTCACAAATATTGCCAATGGAGAAGAAACTATTTTTGTTTCAGACGAAGGCACTGAAGAACTTGAATTTGTAATTCCACAATTAGAAGGTGAATCACTATATGCATTGCAATTTAATTGGTTCTACGAAGAAACTGATGAAGGGGGTGCTTGGCCAGATGAGTGTGATGATGTGACTTTATCATTAGACCCATCAGCACTAAGTGGATATGTGAATTATTCAACTGGCGAGTATATCAGTACCAACTGTGGGAGTTATGAAGGATATCTGATAGTAATGCTCAAAGATTTTGAGATCGACCAGTTCCAGTCCCCTATTACCGAGGGGAACAGTTCCTTTACAACGCCTGCAAATATGACCTTAGGGGATGTTGATAATCTGGTAGCCGCAAATGGATTTGGGAGAGGGCCTGTTACAATTTCAGTTTCTGTTGATACAAATACTGGCGGAGCTGTTCTTGTGAGCAACAACGAAGAAGGAGAAGATGTAACAATAAGTTGGCAAGCATTTTCCTATACTCATACGATATCTAATACAGACGAAGCCGCTTCGTAATCGAGGTATTATTTTGAGCGGCAAAGCGGTATTCTATCCTTGAGGCTTTTATGCCGTCCCGTTGCCCGAGCAGTTTGCGACCTGCTGGCCCCTCCGCATTAGGCGTAGGGAGGACCAAGGGAGGAATAGTGAAATGGCGTCAACACGTAGCAAAATGCAACAAGCGAGTATCAGCGAATTTTTTGAGAAGAATAAACACTTCCTTGGCTTTGATACGCTAAACCGTTCAATCATAACTGCCGCCAAAGAATCTGTTGACAATTCTCTTGATGCTTGTGAAGAAGCAAGACTACTTCCTGATATTCACATTGACATTAAAAAAGTGAAAGGAAAAGCGGACGAACTCATAATGATTAGTCAAGATAATGGCCCAGGAATTCACCCTGATTCTATTACCAAAGTGTTTGGAAGTTTGCTTTTTGGCTCACGGTTTCACACTATTCGCCAAACAAGGGGACAACAAGGAATCGGTATTACTGGTGTTGTGATGTACAGCCAACTGACAACTGGGAAAAAAACTCATGTTATTTCCAAAGTCAAGGAAGAAGCGACTGCTGTTCATGTTGACATCGGACTTGACACAAAGAAAAACAAAGCGATTTCAAGTGGCAGAAAAAGAGAGCACTGGTTCAATTCAGAAGGAGAAGTCATTGAACATGGTGTTAAGGTTAAAGCACATATGAAAGCAAAATATCAACGCGGAAGGCAAAGCGTTCACCAATATCTCAGAATGACTTCAATAGTCAACCCACACGCATCACTTTCGCTGAAAGTTTATGATGAAGAGGGAGCCATAATTGATGAAGGAGATTGGCCTAGAGTTACAGATATACTACCTCGGCCTGTAAAAGAAATTAGGCCCCACCCACATGGTCAAGAAATCGGCTCACTACAACGTTTTCTAAGAGATTCAGAAGAAAGAAAGATGACTTCATTTTTACGCCATAATTTCTCAGGGGTTTCAATGCGTGCAGCAAGAGATATTCTAGCAAATTCTCAGATTGATGAAGCAAGAAAACCAGGCACCATCACTGCCCCCGAAGCACAAGAAATGCTTGAGGCGTTCAAGAAGGTCAAATTACTAGCACCACCTACTGATTGTCTTTCTCCAATTGAAGATTTACTAATCAAGAAAGGTTTGTCAAAAGCCATTGATTCAAAATTCGTTTCCACCGTAACTCGTGCGCCATCTGTTGCTGGAGGAAACCCGTTTCAGGTTGAGGTGGGATTGATTTTTGGTACCGATCTACCTTCAGACGGTCCTGTTGAAGTCCTTAGAATTGCTAATCGTGTTCCACTCATGTATCAACAAGGAGGGTGTCTTCTCACAAAATCAATTGAAAGTGTTGATTGGAAAAAGTACGGCCTTGAACATCCAGGTGGAAGAGGAGTTCCTAAAGGACCTGCAGCAATTTTAGTTCATCTTGCTAGCACCAATGTCCAATTCACTAGTGAAGCAAAAGAGGCGCTCTCTGATAATGAAGAAGTGTTTAACGAAATACGCTTAGCTTTGCAAGAAGTTGGAAGAGGTTTGAGAAATCACAAGCGAAAAAGTAAGCAAAGAGAAAAGGCACGTGAAAAATTCGAATTGGTTAATGTGATACTACCTGAAATAAGCGCAAAATCTAGTGCCATTCTCGGGAAAGAAGAGCCTGATTTAGCACCAGTCATTACTAACATCATGAATGCTGTGTTTTCTGAAGAAATATCTGAATGGGATAGTGCTGAAAAAGTCACAAAATGTTCTATTAAATTGTTCAATTACACGAGCCGCCCTCGACAATATACTATCTTAGCAACTTGGCCTGAAAGAGAGGGGGTTGAGTTAATTGATGAAAATTTTGAAGGGAGACGTGAAGCGAAGGGGTTGAGAAAATGGAAACTTGAAATTTTACAACCCAGTGAAAATTTGGAAATTTCTTTCTCTATTGATGGATTATCAAAAGGGGATTGGACTCAATTTGATGTATTCTTCCGCGGCTCTGGTGAAATCATCGGTGCCATGAAATTAGATGAGAAGATACTTGAAGAAATTAGACGAGAAGAAACAGCCGCAATGGAAGAATCAGTAGTAACTGAAAATGGGATGGAATCTAATATTGAAGATCCTATAAATGTTGAATCAAGTGAGTTTGATAATGTATCAGAGAACGCTTTAGAAGATATTGTTAGTGAAACTACAGAAATTGAGGCCCCTGAAACACATCACATTGATGATAATGAAGTTTTGAATAATGAAGAAAACACAGATACCCTTTCTAACGCTACAAGACAAGTGAAACTTTTTGAAGAAAATGAGTGGGGTGATGAATAGTGAATTCTAGTAGAGGAAAAACGAATGAAAGTGTAGTTGCTTCATTGCATGAGGTTGCAGAAGAAATGCATAACAAAATGATGAAAGGAACTGCTCCAACAATGTCATTACCTGTAAGAACAAAGAAAAACATTGAGTTTAACAAACGGTTAGGGGTTTTCAAGTATGGTAAAAAGCGTTCACTACGTGATGCCACCTCACTTCGTTCTGCCAATCAATTACTTCGGGCTTTACATATTATTGAATTTATTGAGGAGATGATTGACAATGGTAAATCCTCAACTCTGAGAGAGATGTACTATATTTCCGAAGCATGGGGACATGGTAAATTTGGAAGTCAGAACGAAAGTAACAACCTTGCTGAAGACCTTGAAATTGTCACAAAATGTATGCGTGAAGATTTCAAACTAAGGCCAGAAGAAGATGGTGCGAGAATGATTGGAGACATCACCATCAACGAACTAAATCGAAAAGGAGATTGGATGACAATAAACGCTCGTGACGATGTCGGCGATTCTGGATATGGTGTTCCTTACAATGTTGAATCTGAAAAATTAAGATTAATTGGAAATGATGTAGATTTCATTATGGCAATAGAAACAGGTGGTATGTTTGACAGATTAGTTGAAAACGGATTTGACGAAGAACACCGAGCTGGTTTGCTTCATCTTAAAGGACAGCCTGCGCGTTCCACTCGACGTATTTTGAAAAGGATGAATGAGGAATGGAATCTACCAATCGTTGTATTCCTTGACGGTGATCCCTGGTCGTTTAGAATATTCGCTAGTATTGCATATGGGGCGATTAAGACTGCCCATATCTCTGAATATTTAGCAACACCATCCGCAACATATCTCGGAATTACTGCTGATGATATTATGGCTTACGACCTCCCTGCTGATGATTTATCCAGCAAGGATATTGAAGCCTTGAAAGCGGAATTAACTGACCCACGGTTTGCAGATGGCTGGTGGCAGGAGCAAATCAATATGATGTTAGATCTCGGTAAAAAGGCTGAACAGCAATCTTTGGCTAAGTATGGTCTTGATTTCGTGACAGACACATATCTACCAGAAAAATTGGCTGGTTTAGGTCTAATCTAATCGTCACTTCCAAGAACAGCCCACCACGGTAGTTGGGATTTCTTACCTGCAATGATTACTGTTTTATCGGCGTCTGCAATTTCATACATCATCCTCTCTCTTACCTCAGTGATGATTTCTTCTGCCCGAGGTACTTCTAGACGAAGAGTTTCGCTCCATGCATCCAAATCTACTGGACGGCGTGGTCTTTCTAACAAAGTGTGAACGAGATTACGTTCTTCGTATTGAAGAAAATTCTCATCTACTGTTGAAGATACTCTACTCATTACTTGTTGATGTAAAGCGATTAGGGCATCTCTCTGTGCATCAAGTGCTTCAAGAGTTTCATTTAGTTGCCCAACTAAATCCATTGCCTCGGCTACTGATACCTTTCTTCGCCCCCCTATTTTTTCTGCAACAGGTATTGCTGAATCTGGTAATCTAGAGGATAATCTCACGGGACCGCCAGCCGGCAGGGTTCTGTGATCTGAACGAAATAAGTCTGGACCCAAATCTAAACGCAGAGAAAATGATTGTTTGACTGAAAAAATCTTCTTGGGAGGGCCGCCTTTATCGCTTCTTACTTGCTCGGATTGAACGAATCCAGCCTCTTCCAAAACCTTCAGATGTTTCATCACAGCTTGCTGACTAATTTCAAGATGTTTTGATAATTGAAGTGGGTAATGTGGCTCTCTAACTAACATCTCTAGAATCAGCCTACGGGCTTTATTTTCAAGAATTGTCAAAGCGCTGTCAAAGTCAACCACACTATTCAACCCAAGGTTGTGTAATCGGCCGCCTTGTAAAAACCCACCTGCAATATGTGATTATATGTCATCAAAGTTAACAATTCTTGATTCTTGCATTGAAATATCTGCGGCAAAAGCAATTTTATGGCTGTTCAATGAATCGCTCAATGATGTAGTCGCAAGAGATGGTTGCTCGCCTCTCACCAAACTCAGAAAGTCCCTCACAAGTCGTAAGTCTCCCCCACCATGCATGTCTTCACTAACACCTGTATCGACGACCTCTTTGGTGTACTCTTTGCCATCAATCGCAGCCGGTTTCCATACAGTAAACTGGCCACTAACCATATCACCAAAAATCTCGCCTTTAGTTCCTACAATCTGTAATCTACGTGTTGCTCTAGAACTGTTACTGACCAAATCATGAGTGGCGAGAGAGCCGTTTTCAAACTCAATAATGACTGATTGGCGGTCCGCAACATCATTTTCACTGTTCCAAACGCAACGACCGTAATCGGTTGTAGCAATATGTGCTGCTGACATTTCATTATCTATTTCTTCTCCGTGCTCATAATTTTTTTCGCCTGCTAAAGCGTAAAATGACCACCAATTATTGTCGATATAATGGCGCTTTGCCGAGTATTGGCAATCACGCTCAATATCGCAATCAAAACAATTCTCACCTGCACCTTCGGGAGCATTTTTTGTGGTGAAGAAATGACGCCCCCCCATTGATGAAATCTTGGATGGTTTGATACCACTATTAAACCAACAAATTAGATCTAAATCATGACAGCATTTTGCTAACATGATTGGATTGACTTCCCGCTTATTCCATTTCCCTCTGACAAACGCTACAGCCATATGGTGATAGGATACATTTTCTGTTGAATGAATATGAATAATTTCTCCAATTTCACCTGCTACAATCCGCTGTTGAATTTCATTGTAGAAAGGAGCATACCTCAATACATGACAAATCGCGACTTTCACACCAGCTTTGGTAACCGCTGTATCAAGCAAATTTAATTCACTAGAATTGGGAGCAATTGGCTTTTCCAACAACACATGATACCCTGCTTCTACAAGAGGAATTGTTGTTTCAACATGAACCTCATCCATCGTTCCATTGATGGCAATTTCTCCAAATCTTGGTATTGCTGCTAATTCTTGGCTTGAAGAGAAACATTTGTCATTGGGAATACCATATTTTTCCGCAAAAATTGCCAACCTATCGCTGTCGGGGTCAGCTAAACCAACGACTTCCATTTCTTCTGGGTGCTGAAGTGCATAGGAGGCATAGCAAGCAGTTCTGTGACCTAATCCGACAAGCACTGCTCGTACCCTAGACATGGCCCCCACAAGTTGTGAGGAGAGGTTCACACACTTGAGACCCGCGAGGAATTGATAGTCAGGAAAACGGGTGGTTGCTTGACTGAAGCACACAAGCATCAAAGGTGATAGGTGGGAGGCGATAGTGATGATGAAGAAGTGGTTCATGCGCCAGTATTGGCGGTTACAACAATCCCAGACACTCATTTCTATGGTGTTTTGGTGTACCACACTCACACTACTTATTTGGCCATATGTTAGTTGGAGGTTTGACGGTGGAAAAGAAACACTTGGTATTGCAATGACCTATTGGGGGCTTGGCTCTATTGCAGCAGGTGTTCTTCTTTCCGTTCTAGCAATTGGATACATCTACGATCAATTTTTGGCTTTGTGGAAGGAACAACGAACTGTTGACACCGAGCGCAATCCATTCGGAACTTATGCGCTCATTCCTGCTAATGTTGTGATTATTGGTATGATGAATCGTGTCCTAAGAGATAATGCAAATGGGGATGAAAAAGTCATTGCTACTTGTGATTGGATAGATGAGTGGTTGAAGTGGTGTAGTTCACAGGAAATTTGGGCTCGCTCTCAGAGATTTTGGGATGACACATTCCCTGAGCCTGTGCCTGACCTGTTCTTCTTACCTGATGGAGCAGTGGAAGCAGCTAGATCTGTTGGAAAGAATCTTGATGACTGAGAAATCAACCTTCATCCCAATCCTTCCAGTTTGGTGACTTCTTTTCATCCCTTGATGATGTGGTTGATGATTCAGTGTCTACTTCGCTGATTGGTTGTTTTGATTGTTGAGATTGTTTGACACTTTGCTTGAAGGAGTTTACTGCATTGGTTGAATTATCATCAGGTCGATCAGAAAAAGGAGGTGGTACTGATTTTGAAGCCAAGCCACTTGGCATTTGAATATCTAATGTGATTTTACCATCTGGTCCAGCCTTCTCTTGTAATCTAGCAAGTGCATAAATCTGTTCAGTTGTCAGAACTGCGCCACTATTAGTTAGTCCCTCCATTTGCAAATTTAATTGTCTGCCATCTGATGTTTGGAGAGTTACATTCGATGATTTACCTGAATCTTTCTTCCTCATGAAGAATAAGATTACTGAGAGCGGAAGTAAACAAACTGAAATTACTAATGAAAAACAAGAAGAAAGAATCACAGGGTGAGTAAATGCTTCTTCACTAACTTTATTTTGGTCTACCAAGTATATTGTTTGATTAGATTGGGAAAGAAATTCCATAGTAGTGGCTTCAGATGGTTGTACCCAACCCATTGGTGAATATGTGATTTTACCACCATCATATTCCATTTCTCCAATGCCAGAAAACATTGAAGGATCTCGAAGTTCAACTTCCTCCCCATCTTGAAGAACTGTGACAGAACCATCTATCTCATTAGATTCTGTAGTATTTTGAAATAATGAGTAAATACGTAATCCAGTTAGATTAACCTCAACTGTTGCCCCTGGTTCAATTACCGCATCGTTGAAATTGTCAGGAATAAGGTCATCATTAATTGATGGTAATGTATTCCATAAACCTGCTGCTCCAAGGATGAAAGTGATGATTCCAGCAATTAAAAGACGCTTGGGCCAAGGCGAATTCTTCTGGCCTATGTCCTCACTCATGTATTATCACACACGCTTCGTGTTTGAAAGGGAAACGGTGTAACTCATACAATTACGCCTTCGGTGTTAGCACTCTTTCCCACCATGTAAGTGGGAGAGAGGCTGTTTTGTATTGTTTAATCAAAACATTTCGTCTGTGGATAACAGGCTACTCTGTTCTGCGACCTTTGCAAGAGCTTCTTTACGGCGTCCGTGCATCACTAATCCAGCCACTGCAAGCAATGACAATGTTAGCAGAATGATAATTCCTGGTACACCCCAAGCACCAAGCGTTTCTGTTGCTTGGTCAATCCAACCGTTGCTAGACTTCAACCCACCTTCTAACTCGAAGATGTTGTCTCGCTCACTTGATTCAACAATCATGTTATCTGGGTCAATCACTAATATGATATCGTGACTACCAGCCTTGATTGGGTAAAGAAGAACAATCTCCGCAGGATCTGTTCGTTCTGCTGCATCTGGAGGCATTAGCGCACCGATGACTTGTCTGTAAGCGACATTCTCCTCGTCGCAACCGTTCTTACGTACATCATCCTTTGATTGGTCTTGACAGACAATAACATGGATATCAGTTGCGTGAACATTACCATCATTGATGATTTGTACTCTAATAGGTAACATATCTCCAACGTCACCAGACTTTACATCTGCTGTAACATCCTCAAAGAGTAGGTTTGGTGCACGCAAACGGATTGTCACAATTAATTCATTGGTATCCAATAATTCGCCTTCCCATGATTCGCTGTCATCGGTATCACCATCTTGCATCATGTTACCAAAGAAAGAACGAACTTTCAGTCCAAGTTGCTGATTACCTAATGCTGCTTCTGTGCTAATGTTAACAAGAGCAACTATTGGGATTGTAGAATATGACGCCATCTCTGGTAGTATCCATGTTCCATCTGCATGGCGAACACACTCATTGACTGGTGCTTCTTCACCTACACCAAGTTGGCGGCAAGGAATTTCAAACTGACCATCCATTATAGCCCATGAAACCTGCCACTTATCCAAGTGACCCATACCTGGGCGTTCCTCCCATGTACCTGAAGATAGGTCAATTGTATGGTTGTGCAAAGTTGCTCTATCTGGGACATTTCCGTTGTTAGTGACATTGAGATTGAATCTCACTGTTCGTCCAGGTGCTGTTGTCTTGACATCTGATTCAACAAATGGATCTAACAATAATTGCATATCATGGAATTCATTAACTGCAATAGCCAATGTTATTGAATCTCGCAATCGTGTTGGCCTACCCGCTGAATCAGGATATGATTCTTCGCTGAATACATCTAGAACAATTTCATAATTACCTGCAGTCACCATCAATGGCACATTGACTGTTACTGTGATGTTTTCTGAATCACCACGTTGTAACTCTGAAAGTATACCTCTTGGCACATCTACATCCCATAGAACTTCGAGACCAGATGCTAGGTCAGTAACGCGTGCGACGCGCACATCGTAGCGGTCAGCACCATTTCCATTGTTAGTTGTGATGATAGGTACCTCAAGTTCATCTGAAGGATCAACTGTATACTCGTATGGTGGTGCTAAATCAACTACAGATGATTCTAAATCATAAACATGAATTACATTCGTTGACAAGATTACTGAGTCCGAAACTCGGCTTGCACCGTCCAAGTGTGCCTTAACTGTCAAAGCAGGACCAAGTCCTGCATTTGCGTTATCAGGAGCACATACAACTGCTGTTACAGTGTATGGATAGTCAATAGTTCCCCAGTGTCTAGGTTCATTCAATCCCATTGAATTACCACCGGGTGCATTTGCGAAGTCTAACGTAAGTGTCCAGTGATCTTCCCTCCAAACATGCTCTGGGATTTCAGATGGCCTTTCAGCAGGTGCACCAGGTGTTGTGAAAATAATGTACCCTGGTTGGAAATGCTTGATGACATCAATGTCATAACTTGCACAATCACCAGGCAACACATATTCTGTAGTATCATATATTTCAAAGACAATATTGCCTGTTGAACGGATACTGACATTGACATACAATTCCAATACATCCATTGAACCCGAAGCTACCGACTTACGTGGCTCACCCATTGACCAACCCTTTAGGAACAGCGCAAAAGTTCCTGGCTCTTGCGTCGTTGGTACACTAATCTCAAGGTTTTTCGTAACTGACTGACCTGGGTCAAGTGATACTTGTAGAGGGAAGCGAATTTGCCAACCGAATGGAAGTAACCACTCTTGTTGCCCTTCAATCGTGTTTGGATCATAGAAGGCAAAACTATCAAACACGTTTCCTGTGTTAGTTATAGTAATTGAGAAAATTGCCGTTTGGCCCTGCTCAACATCAGACCTTTCGTGTGAGGTGTCGAGTTGTATTCCGTGAACCACATCCATCATTGTCAGAGTCAATCTATCGGAACGTATAGCAGGATCTTTATGCGATACTGCTGAAACCGTCACATACGAATTTTCGTCATGGTGTGCTTGATACACTGATGGCGCCCTTACGCGTAGATATATTCTCTCGGCTTCTCCACCTTTCAGGTAAATATCTGTGTCAGGGAATATGGCAGTGTGGTTACTAGCAAAGAACATTGTCATTGTCCAGTTACCAGCGTTACATTGCTGTGAAATTCCGTGTGCTTCAGCAATTTCTTGAGGGACAATGCACATCATGCTGAGATTCAATGAATATGTGTCAGCAACTAAGTCAACTGGCCCGGGTGTTGTATTGTTAATTGTCATGTTGAAGATGGTCTCTTCCCCTGGCTCAATAATGTGTAACCAATCAGCTTCTCCATCTTCAAGGAAAACATCAACTTGACCAGTCAAAATATGTGTATAACAAATTGTATACATATTGTTGTTTGATGAGCCATCACACTTTGTAGTGTCAGACCAGGCCATGTGTGCTCCGCTACCAAGATCATTTGCAAATGCTGGTGGCTGTCCCATTTCTGGTGAACGACCACTGTTGGGACCTAACTTATCAGATGCCCACTTTGTTACTGGAGTTGGTTCCCATTCATCGAGAATGAATGTTGCTAGTGAATTTAGAGGGATGCCGTTTGGGTATGCATCGTTGGTGTGATTCAAACGCGTGTACATTATCTCTTCACCAGCAGTTACATTGGAATTCTCTAACCATGCGATATGGATGTTATCTTGTGCATCTGCAAGAATAGAAGGCATGTAAGATGATGGACCCCAAGGTCGTGCTGGTGGGATGTTGCTCTTACCTTCAAATTCAGATATTGGGTAATCGTAAATTTGTTTGATACCATACGATGGTAATCCACCTGGAACACCATTCCACTCACTTGAGCCTCGTAGCCTTAGGCGTGTGTACCAAACTTCGTAGTTGTCATCTTTGTCAAAACCATAACCACGGCCATCCATCCAAGCAATGTGGGTGTTTCCACTTGAATCAATGGCAATTGATGGGTGTAAACTGAATGCATCATCGATAGTAATTCTAGTATCATTTACTACAACAAGGCTACCAACACCATTGGAATCAACTGAAGGGCCGATTCTCTCAATGTATGAGTTACCTGAAACAGAGTGACCAGTGTCACCGTACCCCCAAGAATTGGGTGGGTTATTGATAAGTGAATGAGGGTCAAGTACAGTTAGATAGATTTCACGGGAATTGTTAGTTGCAAGGTAAATCATTGCTTCAACTAGAAGGCTCATTGAATTTGCACCACCTGATGGGAACGCATGCGCTTGACCACCTGCATTTGTATTTCGAACTGTTGAACCAGGGCAAATTCTTGGCCCGGTTGATGTTTGACCATTAGGGCATTTTGCCATGTCAATACTTGCCGAAGTTACACCTTGGTTGTTACCAGAATACATTGGAACCGGGGTTACGCCAGCAAGGACACAAGCATCGTGTGCTTCGTTAATACTCTGTGAATCTTGTTGATCAATTGGGTGCCCTCCGTATGGCCCCTCATCGGAAATTGGCATTACAATCTTAGTTGCATTTGGATTCCATTTGTGGTCACGCTGAGTTGGTGGATTACCTGGTACATTTCCACCAGCATCCTTCCATGACAAACAAGCCCATGTTGAACCCGGGCCCCAGAATTCAGAGTAGTATCCACCATCTGAAGGGAGATTAGTTGCTGCACCACCATAGACTACTTCAGTCAATTTACGGATGCCGCCTGAATCATCGCCAGGAGTCAAGCCAAGGGCAGTTGGGCGGACATTACCACCAGAGCCACCGGTTTGGTATGCTGTAGAACAAGAACCACCACTAGCAGCACTTGGAGTGTTACCACTAAGAAGATACAATGTTTCGTAAACAGATATATTTGCATCTGTTAGCATTGGTTTGATACCTTGGAAGTAACCACCACTTGACCATTGGCCACCATAAAACACAGTACACATGTCTCCCCATTCTTGGTACATTGAACCTGATGTGTCAATTGGTGCTGCGAATTCCACCTTTCCTCCACGTGTATCATCCCATACAATCTGAACAAAGTCGTTAGCATCAACTGCTATGTCGGGGTGCCCCTTGTGGCCAATAATAGGTGTTAGCAGAGTATCATCAATTGCTGTGATTGCTTCTCGAGTTGATAGATCAATATCTAGCATTGAATAGTATATCTGTGGTTGTTGGTAAAATTTGTCAAGTTGTTCATATGAATCTTGCCAAACAATGTGGACTGAGCCAAGCGAGTCGAGTGCTATAGCTGGCCATCCTCTATCTTGATTCCGTTGACTAACTACGAAATCATCAACCATTGAAAGTGTTGAATCATCACCAGGTGAACCATCTTGAGGATGGAATGAAGGATCCAAAAGAGTGTACATGATTGAGTGTTGTCCAGCGGTGTTAGCCCATGTAACATGCACCATTCCGCTGTCGTCTACCGCAATATCTGGATTCCATGAACGGTGAGCGCCAGTATTGGATATCTGGGTAGCAGAAATCACTGTTTGCGCTCTTGCATCTAACATTGTGTAAAAGAGATGTTGAGTATTCCTACTCCAAACAATGTGGATATTACCATCACCATCTGAATCAACAGCCGCCATTCTATCATTCACTTGGCCACCGTCGACCACTTGTACTGCATCTGTGATGACTACTTGGGCTGCTTCTGCATCTCCTATTGCTGGGGAATAGCCTGCCAAAAGGCTGCTCATAACCATCAGCAAAACCATCATCATACTCTTATTTGTGTCATTCATTCTAATCGACTCCTTCAGTATCACTACTGCGTTCGTTCAAATGTCATTGATTTGGTACTTAACCGCGACGCTTTGCGGTCAAAATTCAATTTTGATTTTACGAAACGTACGTTTGGTAAAAGTTACCCCCGTTCAAATAGTATTAATGTGACGTTAGCAACGCTTTAAAAAATATAAAACCCCAAAATTAGCCTTAAATCACAGGTGGCTACACCGTTATGCGCAACTATACTTAGTGTAGGAAGTAAATCGGTATACTCGACTACCTGAATTTAATCTTTCATTGCCA
>JAQXFA010000152.1 GCA_029250565.1 Candidatus Thalassarchaeaceae archaeon | reverse complement strand
ACTTCCAAATCACCGTTGACATTCAATGAGGATGTCCCAGTCCATTTGTCTAGTATGCCTGAGTGGAATAGGAAGAACATTGTAATCAGTACACATAGCCCAACTGTTGGCGCTGGGAATCTAGTTAATGAACCAAATATGGTCATTTTACGGAGCTCTTTTTGAATTCTCCGGGGGGCATCCATTATTGCTTCTAATGCTGATTCAGAATCGAAGTCACTGAGTTTACTTTTGACAATACTCGTGGTAGAACTTATTTTTTCTGTAAGCCGTGATGCTGGGTGTTTCTCTGGCACCTTTCTATCTCCCTCTTCTGCAGAGATGTCAGCCACCATTACGCCCTGCCAACAGGACCGCCTTTAATATCTCAGCCAAATGCACATCAATTTGCATGATTGCAGCCCTTCGGAAATTAGCCAAATTATCAATCACGTAGGGCTCTCAGGTCAATGCTCTGTGTTTTGCAAAAGCGGTATCCTCATGAATGGTGACTTAGCGCCCCTAGTTTGAGGATGCTTGCTGTTGACGTGTGAGAGGGCCTTGGTGGGATAATTAATGGCAGATCCGCGTATAACAGATAAGCGTTGGACAATTGACTTGGAAAAGCGAATCCAAGAAGAGCATTATGCTGATCAAGACCTATACAATTCTAGGTATGGTTTCGACCCCACATCGGATAAAGAACTCTTTGTGATTGATACACCTCCACCATACCCTAGTGGTACTTGGCATATTGGAGCAGTTGCTCAATATTCTATGATTGATGTAATTGCTAGAAGCCAGCGTTTAATGGGTAAAGAGGTATACTTTCCGTGGGGTGTTGATAGAAATGGTATCAATATTGAATTCACTGTTGAGAAAAACACAGATAGAAAGATGAAAACTTACGACCGAGCAGAATTCCTAAAATTATGTGAAGAAACAATTGAAGAATTTACTCAAGCAATGCGTAATACAGCAAGTAGAGTGGGATTATCTTGTGATTTCGCCAAAGAATATCTTACAGATTCTCCTGAATACCGTGCAGTGACCCAGGCGATTTTCGTTGATTTATTCAAGCGTGGGGAAATTATTGAGGATTTACGCCCGAACATTTACGATCCAGTAGAAGGCACTACAATCGCAGATGCGGAAGTTGAAAGGTTGCAGAGAATGACACAACTTGTTGATGTCAAATGGACAACAGAGAGTGGCGAAGATATCACCATCTCTACCACTCGCCCCGAATTAATTTGTGCTTGCGGTGTTGTCGTAGTCCACCCGGATGATGAAAGATACCTGCATCTTGTAGGCCAGCAAATACACCTGCCTGTGGATGTAGAGGGCCGAGGAACTAGTGTTGAAATTCGAGCACACCCATCTGTAAAATCTGATTTCGGTTCTGGTGTTTTGATGGTTTGTTCTTTTGGTGACCAGAATGACGTGGCTGTTTTCAGGGAATTAGGATTGACTCCTTTCCAAGCGATTGGATTAGATGGATGTATGACTGAAATCAGCGGCCCCTTGTCTGGAATGACCGTTCTAAATGCACGTGAGGCAGTAATTACGGGTCTTGAGGAAGCAGGTAGAATAGTTTCGATAGAAGACCGTCAGCAAGAAGTCCCAGTTTCAGAGAGAGGGAAAAACCCGGTTGAAATTATTTTGTTGAAGGAATGGTATATCCGTCAGACTCACAAACAAGATAGGATTGCTGAATTAGCTGATGAAATAAATTTCATACCCCCTCGTAACAAACAATTTCTGCTAGATTGGATGGAAAATATCTCAATTGATTGGCCAATAAGTAGACGGCGTTGGTATCACACTGAGATTCCAATATGGTATTCAGAAGACCAAAAGAAAGTTATCGTCCCACCAACCGGTAATTATGTTCAACCTTGGTGCGAAAGCCCTCCTCCAAATTCAAGAGTGTTAGATAGAGAAACAAAAGAAGACCTAGGGGAATGGTCTGACTTGATGGGGAGCCTAGGAGATATTCAAGGGGAAGAAAAAGTGTTTGACACTTGGATGGATTCTTCAAACTCAAACCTCTTTGTTTCAGACTATCTTAATGATGATGATACATTTGAACGTGCATTCCCAACCGGTATACGCCCTCAAGGAAAAGAAATTGTCCGTACATGGCTGTATTACACCTTGTTGAAATCTGCCCTTCTTTTTGACAAACCTGGATTCAAGAATGTTTGGATTGACGGTCTTGGAATGGATCCTTGGGGTAGAAAAATGTCTAAGTCATTAGGAAATGGTATTGACGCCGATTCTGTTTTAGAATGTGGTGCTGGTGGTAGAACCGGTTCATGGAAGGTCAAAGGACCAAATAAAACGGTTAATCTCAAAGCCAACAAAATAGGATCAGAATGTTTCCGATTATGGAAGGCTTGTGATGCACAGGTTGGGGATGATTTCCAAATCAACCCCGAAGAAATAGAGGCAAAATATTACGGTGTTCTCACAAAATTATTCAACGTAGCCCGGTTTGCAAGTCAGTTTGAAATTCCAAATGATTTAGATTCTGCTCCTTCTGATTTAAGTATTTCAGAGCGTTGGATATTATCGGAATTTTCTCAAGTTAATCTAACTGTTCGTAGTGCTTGGGAAAATATAGACATCTATACTGCTGCTCAAGCGATGAAAAATTTTGGTACTGGTGTATTCCCAAGCCATTGGCTTGAAATGGCAAAAACAAGGCTATACAATGATGACCTCGGGGCAGCATGGACCATACATCGTATTGTACGAGATTTACTGACAATGTTTAGCCCCATTTGCCCATTCCTTTGCCACCATCTTTCGTCCACATTATATGGTGTATCAGCGGTTGATATTCGTGAATTCCCTGAGTTGCCTATTAGTGAATTAGGGGAGGGTGAATTGGGTGAGAAATTACGTCAATATTCTTCAATAATTACAGAATTTAATTCAGATGTTTGGGCTGCAAAGAACGAGGCTGGACTAGGTAGGGGTAAACCAATTTCCGGTATCGAAATACCACCTGAATTAGAAGAATTTTCCAATCATCTAATTACCATGCATAAACTTGAATGATTGCTTCAAAAAATCTCAGGGTTTAGCATTGATTTTGGTTTCCTTCCATTAAAGAAATCAATGAGCAAAGTAGCCATCTCATCGCCAATTCTTGATTGGGCCTCACTGGTGGCAGCTCCAATATGTGGTGTGCCATGGAAATTTCTGTGTTGAACAATAGGGTTGTCTAAAGCAGGTTCTTCCTCAAACACATCAAGTGCTGCCGAGGCAATAGTCCCAGATTCTAATGCCTCCAATAAAGCCACTTCATCTACAATTCCGCCACGGGCACAATTCACGATATGATTCCCACAAGGTACGTTATCAATTCCAACTCCTGGCATCATTTTCATTCTTTCAGCGTTAACCAAGTGATGGGTTTCATCGGTGAGGTTACAGTGAATTGAGATATGAGTGCATAATCGAAAAACTTCATCAATTTCATCATGCAATTGACAGTGTTCATCCGCCGCTACTTCAGCGGGTAAGTAGGGGTCGTAAGTATGCAGTGTCATACCCAGTGATCGTGCAACTCGACCCACACCTTGTGCAATTCTACCAAAACCAATCAATCCTAATCGCTTCCCAGATAATTCAGTTCCTCTGAGTTGTTTTTTGGCCCATTCCCCTTCTCTTAAGGTGCGGTCTCCGGTTGTAATATGCCTAGCACACGCTAGGAGGTGGCCGATTGTCAATTCAACAACTGCATGGGTTGAAGCGCTTGGCGTGTTACAAACTGCGACTTTACTATTAGTTGCAATTGATAGGTCAATGTTATCAATTCCCACACCTGCTCTACCAATAAGTTTCAAGTTGCCATTTCGGCCGCTGGAATTTTTGATAACTACCTCAGTTATTTTTGTTGCACTACGAATTACTACAGCATCAAATTCTGATAATACACCTGATTCTAATTCATCGTGAGTATAGTGTTGTAATACCACTTCGTGACCCATTTCACGTAGGTGATTGACAGCGTTATCATCCATGCCATCTGTTACAGCAATTCTCCCCATGATTAATAGGCGGTACTCGGAATGACATCAAGATTGCTAAAGAACTGTTTACATAATGAAAGCAAGAATTGATATTGGGGGTCCTTTGATTCGCAGTTTAGGGATGAACTATGACCTTTGAATTACCTGACCTTGGATATGATTATGACGCACTAGAACCGCACTTAGATGCGCTAACTATGGAAATACACCACAGCAAACATCACAATGGTTACACTAACAATCTAAACGCTGCTGTTGCTGGTACTGAAATGGAAGGGAAATCCATTGAAGATT
>JAQXFA010000151.1 GCA_029250565.1 Candidatus Thalassarchaeaceae archaeon | reverse complement strand
CAGTGATTGACTCAACCATATTCAGTGAATGGGTTGCATTGTATCCGTTAACCAATTTTACAGTGATATGTCCTGCTGCTGTGGCTGCTAACAAAACCCCTTCAACTTTGGTTGGCCCGCTCCACGTAGTAGCAATTAATCTCACCCGAGTACCGACTTCCGGGACCTCGCTCTGCTCTACCATTAACCTGCGGGGCACGACTTAGCCCATCAATTCAACCCTTCAATCATTGAAAAAATGTTCATCTTTGAAAGCAAGAAGAATTACCATAGTGTTTTTTGAGATTGAAGATAATAATCCCATACTCGATTGGTTTTTTGATGCCGGGAGCGGGGCTTGAACCCGCGACCTTCGGATGTCTCAGACACCTTTGGGGAGTATAGCGCTCACCGTTCTGCCATTTCTGGCTACCCTATGAGTCCGACGCGCCACCAACTACGCCACCCCGGCAATGAACCGCCCGACCGGCGGAGCCTCTTTGAACGATTCGGGGGAAATAATGGAAACTGCACAGCACTGATAGGTACCTAAACAAGCGAACTAATGATAGGTTGCTCGCGCTCGGCAGTACCGAAGCACATGGTTGACATCAGCACGGCGATGCAGGCGGCAAGGGCTGAAAACCGCCGAAATAAAGGAGACCGCGGTGATAGAAAAGGGAAACCAGGCGGGAAACTAGGGGTAGAAAACTTTGATCCTAAGGACCATGTTGAGAAAGAAGTGGCTGACACAATATCAATGTGGTTAGTCATCGCTTTTGGTGTACTCATTGCAGTCATTATGAGATATGTTATGATGCCCGGAATGGAAGGCCCGAAATCAGTTCTGTGGTTTCTCCCTCTAACACTCGTAGTAATTCTCCCGTCACTACACAGAGTTCTAGTTCCCGAACCATACAAATCGCGCTATACCTTTGGTAACTGGTTTCGAGCAGCGATGCTGTTCATATTCACTTGGTTAGCACTTTCATTCATTTTAGTAAACCCACCAATCGGAGACATCGGAGCACCAGATATTGCTGGAAAAATGACTGTTGTAATTGTTGATGGTGAAGATATATTGATTGACAGCGATAATCTAACCAGTATGAAGAATTCTTTCATTCTTGACCGAAATGGTAGCAGCGGAGATGCGTGGATGATATTCTATGTGAATGACAATACAGACCCAAGTGTTGCAACAATCAATTTGACATCGCTTTTCAATGCACCAAACGAAACCCCCAAAGAATTGGCAGGGGAAACTGTTGGCGACTATAGTAACTGTACCTCAATCGTTGATGGCTTGCGTGAATCTCAACAAAATGCAATTCAAAAACATGAATACGATGTTTGTGCAGCAATCAATCTCGGAGTGCTAGAAGCAGGAGATTACCACCTAACAGTTACACTAACTGAAGATGGAGATCCTTGGGTCAATACTCGAGTCATAGAGTATGATTTGACTGTAGTCTGAATTAGCACCATGCAGGATGGAGCAGATCGCTGTGCAGAGCCTTTATTTCATCAAAAATTGGTTTGAGTTTGTTGCATATTAGTTGTGAACGAGTCCTATCATCAATTTTCATGTCTCTCCATTTTCTAACGATGGGTGCTACTGCAGTGCAAGCAATCAGGTCGCCCAACCAAAACAAGTCACGATTTAGTGCCATGATGTTTGGTAGTAGGTCCCTATACACCTGATTTCCGAAGAGAGGTGTGAGAGCTAAACTGAAAGTGAAGAAAAATGGAAATCAATCACTAAGTAAACGGCAAATGTTTGAGCACATTGCATCTAATTGCAGTGCTTCACCGCCACCTTCTACCAACCTAAAATCAACTTGAGCAAGCATTTCAGTCAATTCTAATTTCTGTATTTCCTCAAGGAATTCAGTATCATACATCGCTCTGTGAAGTTGATTTATGAAATCAGTTCCTGCCAAGCCATATTTGTCTAAAATTGTTTGAAGGCGCCTTCGAGATGGGTGAAATCCATCTCTTTTACAAGCCAAAAGGAAATCATGTAATTGTTCTGGCGGTGCTGTTGCTGTAGTTTCATAAATCAGTATGCGAGTAACATGTTTGTCAAGTGAAGCAGCAACTTGTAGTGCAGTTATTGCTTTTCGTAAATCACCCTGACTAACATTGATTATCGCCTCTTTAGCGTCTTCATCTAGGGTAACCTCCTCAGAATCGGAAATATCTGTGATTTGTTGAGCGATTTGATCACTAGCCAATGGCCTGAATCGGAATACCGCACAACGTGATTGAATTGGCTCGATTACCTTGCTTGAATAATTGCAAGATAGTATGAACCGACAGGTCTCAGAATATTGCTCCATTATACGCCTCAAAGCACCCTGTGCATCAGAGGTTAGAGCATCAGCTTCATCAAGGAAAATAACCTTGAATGTCGCCCCTCCGAGCGGACTTGTCTTGGCAAATTGCTTGACTTTGTTTCTAATACTGTCCAAACCACGCTCATCACTAGCATTCATCTCTAGAATATTGTCTCTAAATGAATCCTGAAAAACATCTCGAGTCAAGGCAATCGCTGCGGTTGTCTTCCCTGTACCTGGGGGGCCTGCAAAAAGTAAATGTGGAAACGTACCTTGCTCAGAATAGGCTTTCAGTCTATTGATTACAGCAGGTTGACCACGAATATCACCAACCGTTTGAGGGCGATGTTTTTCAACCCACATCTTGACCATAGGAGTCCGTCCTATCACTGCCTTTACTTGGCCATCAATAACCATTGTGACTGTAGCCTAAAAAATCATTTTTGGTTAAACGGGACCTATGCGTAGCATAGTCCCGGCGCCGAAAGCGGTTAATGCAGGCACCGCCTCCCCGTCAAGGATTGTCATGGTGATAAGGCAAATGAACAACAAGACATGGACTGCTATAATTTTAGTTTTGGTAATGATTCTAGTACCTTGGACAAGCATGCTTAACGGATCTGAATTAGATGAAGATTCAAGGCCTGCATGGGCTACAGGTTCGTCAACATCTGCAGCAGATACTGGGATGAATTTATCGAACCCAAATACCACTCATGGAAGTGACGCAAACCTCAACTTGACCAATGTCAGCGGTATGGAAAGTGTTCTTTTGTTTAGTTTCCCAATGACAAGCCCTAGTGGACCAATCCCTTCCGCTGGTTCAATTCAAAGTGCAACTCTCACCCTCTACATCACTGGTGGAATGTCGCAAGGGTCAATGTATGCCTTTGCTGCACCGTTAAAAGCCGATTTTGACGAAGGAAACGCAACTTGGTTCAATAACACACACAACAGTACTTGGCAGGTTGGTGGAGCAAATGGGACCAACGATAGAGGTTCTTGGGAGCCACGTAGTAATTCATTTTCATCAAGTTCATCTTCATTTTCCATCAACGTGACTTCTATCGCTCAAAGGGCATTAGCTAACAATAATGGTGATGTAAATGTCACTGTATCATCGGTTGGACTTGGAATTCTGACTGTTGCTAGCCGTGAACATCCTACTACTGCAAAGCGACCCAGTATGTCATTTGTTTACGATAGCACGCCACCTACTTCCGGCTCGGCAATTGTCCGTGGTGGGCCAGATAATGATAGTGTGCCAATCACTGGTTCATTCCTACTAACTGCCGACACTACCCCCACCTTGGGATGGAGTGGTTTGAATGGTTCTGGAGTTGAAATTCACATCTCACAATCAAATGATTTCCGGAGTATTGACGATGATTCTTGGCTTTTCTCATCTTGGGGAAATAGTGGTTTTACGATGTCAGGAGGGAATGGGACCTTCACTATCCCAAGTTCCACAAGCCTTGATTTAGGAATGGCTGCTTACTGGCGAATTAGAGCATCTAAGGGAGACCAACTCTCTGAATGGCAAACAGGACAATTCCTTCTTCCTTTCATTAATGCCACCAATAACGGCAATAATACCGCAACTTTTGAACTACTACGAGATTCATTAGGAGTCGATGGTGGAACTATTCATGATGCTTGGTTGAGATCCGGTAGCTCCAATGTTAGCGGTGGCGACACCGATAACATGTGGATTGGTAACTCAAATAATACGTCACGTGATGATATGGCTGCCCTAATGCATGTTGACCTTGACCATACAGGATTACATTCCAACGCCACTATACTCAGTGCATACATGCAGATGAGAAGAACTGACAGGCAGGGTGATGCATGGATTAGCATTCATGAATTTAGCCAAACTAATTGGAGTGAAGATACAGCATCTTGGGATAATTACTCCGGCAACCAATCTTGGCCGAATGGTGGGCTATCCAACAATATTGGCCCATCTTTAGATATTATTAATGGT
>JAQXFA010000150.1 GCA_029250565.1 Candidatus Thalassarchaeaceae archaeon | reverse complement strand
TCAAGTGCGTGTTGTAATCCAATCAATTCGGTAATGTCCTGATAAGAACATACGACACCACTTAGGCGCCCGTCAGCTCCAAATAATGGTTCAGCAGCGCCCATCAAAAAGAGCATTCGCCCATTATTGAATTCAATACTGAATTGCCAATCACGTTGTGATTCTCCCGTTCTTAATGCTTCTGAAAGAGGGCCTTCAGTAGAGCCCATGGGGGCTCCGTGACTATCACGGAATATGTGGTCTTCTTCAAATTCATGAATCCACTCAGGAGGCGCAGGTGTAGCTGGTAAATCGGGTAGCATAATTTGTGCTGCTCTATTGGCATGTACAAGAGAACCCTGTGCATCAATTTCTAAGATAGCACTGTGCATTGAAGAGAGAAGGGCTCGCAACCTTACCTCCATAGTTGCTGGTGCGGGGCGGGTGTCAAACGGGTCCATCTATCGGCCTCCTTGTCTGTTGGGTAAGGAGATTAGGCATAGCAATTGTGCTTGAGGATTAGTCTCAAAGCAAGTCATCAAGGTCTAATGCTTCAGGCAATGCCTCAATCACTTCCTCAGCCTGTTTTACCTCAGCCTCTTGATGAAGTTGCCAATCGGCCTTTTCCACCCATCCAAGTTCCTTGGCTTTCTCTAGGTCTCCTTGACCTAGATAGTATTCAATCCATTCTTCACGCCGGGTATCTTCTTCGTCAAATATTTGCTCTTGTAAGGCAACATTTTGACGCATCAATTGGCCACTACGTTTTGCTGCTTGGCGAGCAACCATAGCAACTAGGATGGCTAAAAGTAGTAGAACTCCCAAACCACCGAGTAAATATGCCCCCACCTCTTTCAGAGACATTTTGTCTGAACCTGATACGCCGCCGGTATCAGCCTCTGTGATTTCACAAACACCGGGAACTTCCCATACATTAGGGTCATAGATACAAATGTCAGCGATATCTGACCAACCATCACCATCTGTATCTTCACAGCCAAACCGGTCTTCTGTGGAATTACCCCATTTTGATCTACAGTCATCTGGTTGGAAAGAATCACGGGTTGTGTTATCTCCATACCCATCTTTGTCACTGTCTTTATATTGTGAATGAATGAATGGGAAATCATCAGGGTTGGTACCATTTGGATTATCACCCCAACCATCACCATCTGTATCATTCCATTGAGTTATATCATTAGGGAATGCATCTGCAAGTTCAGCATCAATGATGAAAACTCCAGGCCAATTTAACTCACGGCTGCTATTCCAACTAGAATTGCCCCAATTATCTCCGTACCCATCGTCATCGGTGTCTTTCCATTGGCTGGGAATTTCAGGGAAATCATCTCTAGTATCTGCCCATCCATCACCATCAGTGTCAATACAGCCGTAGGTATTTCCTTTGGAGCTGTTACCCCAAGTGTCTGGGCAATCATCTTTTTGTGCTGCTAGAGGGTCATCGGCGAAGGTATCGTTATCTCGGTCTGATGAACGCATTGGGTCCTCAGGATAAGCGTCTTCATTATCCGCTATACCATCTTGGTCGCTATCAGGACAGCCACGAGTTGTTTCTCCTTCCATTTGTCCATACAATGTTGGACACAAATCCGGTTCATGCGCATTTTCTATGTATATACCAGGCCATGATTGATTTCGGTTAAGTGCCCATGACATATTTCCAAAATTATCACCGTATCCATCTAAATCAGCGTCATACCATTGGGTAATCTCATCAGGGAACCAATCTCCATTGTCGCCCACTGGATAATCACCGTGTCCGTCACCATCTCGGTCTCCACATTGTGATGGGTCATCTTTGAAGAGGTCAGGATTATTGCCACTGCTGTTATCACCACAACCATCACTATCACGGTCTAACCATTGGGTAGCATCACCAGGGAATGGGTCACCAGCATCGGAATACCCGTCTCCATCCGTGTCCTTACAACCGGCACGGTCAATTGATGAATTTCCATTAAACCCAGGACATGCATCGCCGTTGATCCCGGTTGCATTATCTCCAAATCCATCTCCATCAGCATCACACCACTGGGTTGGATCGTTAATGAAAGCATCACCGGTTCCAACCCCATCTCTGCAAGCTGGCCATGTTGAGTCAGGGTCTGACCATCCATCTCCGTCAGTGTCGTAACACGCGAGTCGGTCGTGTTTAGAATCACCATATACGTTAGGACAACCATCGGAACGGCTGGCAAATTGTTCGTCACCATACCAATCTCCATCACTGTCATTCCACTGTTCATCATCAGTAGGGAATGCATCGATGTCATCCAATTGATTTGGTGTCATGGTAGTAATTAGAACACCTGGCCAATCAGCAGGCCTAATTCCAACCCACGATGCATTAGCAAAGTTATCTCCATAAGTATCTCCGTCAGTATCATCCCATTGTGTTGGGTTGTTTGGTAGTCGGTCCACAGTTCCAATTGGATTGGGGTCCCGGGTATCTGCGATATTGTCTGGGTGCCCATCACCATCAGCGTCAGCCCATTGATATTCATCGTTTGGATATTCATCATTCAGGTCAGACCATCCATCCCCATCTGTATCCGGGCAGCCAAATCTATCTTCAGTAGAAGTTCCTGGTATAGTCGGGCACTCATCCGGCTCATTTGCAGGTGCAGGGTTATCTCCAAATCCATCACTATCTGAATCATCCCATTGTGTAGGGTCTTCAGGGAATGCATCATCAGCGTTTAGCACTCCATCATTGTCAATATCAGGGTCAACTATCCAGTGGAAAATCCCTTCGTCATTTCGTCCATGTGCTGAGATGATATAATCTCCATCAGGATGCCAATCAACCCCATATATTATGCCACAGTTGTTTCCACCACCGCTGGAGGTACAACCACCTGGCCTAGGTGCGGACATAGTATCTACAATGGTTGGGCTACTTGCATCAACTTGGAAAATCCTTAAACTTGCGCCATCTGAATTATAGTAACTATGTGCAACTACTACTTGGGTAGAGTCAGGTGAGAAGGTAATATCTTGACATGAAGTAGAGGTAGTGTAAGCCCACTCTTCTATTCCACTAGCAACATCGTATAATCTAGCACGAGCGCCTGAGCCCTCCCATGCCTCACAGGCAGCGATATTGTTTCCGTCAGGTGACCAAGCTACTGCGTTGAGTGTACCTCTATTGCTGTTGATTGTCCTGTTGACATTCCAACTACCTGTATTGTAAATATAAACATCCTCTCTCCCACCAATTAGTATTCTACTACCATCAGGACTCCAATCAACCGAATTGAAACGACTATCTGAACCAGGATTAAATGCGGTGATTTCCGAGCCGTTCATAGCATTGTAGATTTGCACTTCTCCAGCAGTTGCGCCATTTCCTGATCTTCCCACTACTACAGCAATCATTGTGCCATCGGGGCTAAAAGCCAATGCGTTAGGTTGGTCGCCACTACCTACATCTGTACTAACTGAGAATAGAGGTGTAACATTGCTGGAGTAGTAAACAAGTAACTCATCATTGTCAGTTACAGCAGCAACAAACATTCCATCTGCGGACCAATCTGCGTCATGGACGGCATCTCCACTAAATTCAACTGACTTCACATTTGTTTTACTTGTTGTGTCCCAAATTCGTAGCCAACCGTTTGAACTTCCCCAACCGCCAGTATCTTCTACTGTCAAGTATTTACTTCCATCATGGTTGAATAAGGATACAGATTGACCATCGCTCATTGTTTGCCGGTTATCTTCTAGGAATCCGCCCGCTTGGATGACCCAAGGATCATTTTTGTCACTCGTACCATCACCATCTCTATCGGGACATCCATCCCTGTCAACAGTGCTATTGCCAAATGCTACTGGACAATCATCAGCGCTGTCATCAAAACCATCGCCATCAGTATCATAGGCGGAAGCCATCGGTACAAAAACAACCAAAGTCAAGGATAGTGAAATGATGATTGCTCGGAACCTCAAATTACCAAGCAATCCCTTTTCCATGTTATCCGGAATGACATCTATAAAAAGGCCTTTCGGCACTCACGCATCATTAAAACCATCAGTAAGGTTGTATTCAATTACAAGTAGATGGAAATCTATCAACAGAGAGGCGAATGCTTCAATGGGGATAATAGTCACAGCGCCTTTAGATGTCGGAGACTCCACTGCGCGTGTCACTCTCGGTTAATGACCGAGTATTGCTTCATTTGCTTGAGAATGACCATCAGGCAGACCACTTCATTGTAACTGCCCCAGTCACTCGTCCAGGTATAGCAGAATCGTGTGGTCTTCACCCACCAAATGTTAGCCGTGCCATGCGCCCGTTATTGAAGCAAGGTTTCGTAAGTGAGCATACTAGACAAATTCGTGGTGAGGCCCGACGTCAAAAAACGTGGCAATTAACAGAAAATGGTAGAGAGGAAATTAATAATCGCCTACCTAAAATCAAGAAGACCAGCGTTCTAATCAGAGGAAGAGATGGGAAAATGCTTGAAGTGGAAGCAGGTGAAACAGCTGATAGACTTGACAGTAACCTCACACTTTTACAAGTGTTAATGATGGTAATCGCCGAAGGAATGTTACAGTATGGGGATATTCGTCTTGGCCGTATTGAAAAAGGTGATGACAAACCTCCACCAGGTCGCTTGCAAATCCTAGCCGGAGCGCATTCAACATACCATGTAAGGGCTCCAAAAACTCGCACAGTACATGGTAGAAGCGACGAGAGGGGCGCTCTTGATGAGTGGTATGATGGCCGAGAACCTACTCTCGTTGTTAGCGGGATAGCTGGGTGTGGCAAAACAACCCTTGTTTCTCATTGGCTAAACCAACGTCTTGACGATGAACCAAACCTCAGAGTCATGTATTATCCATGTCAGCCGTGGGATACTGCTATCGGAATTGCAACAAGTATTCTTCACCGTCTTGGAATTGAATCTAAAGGAAGTTTGAGTTGGGACCCTTACGGTATCCTTGAATCGTTACCAATGTCTCCAAGTGGTAAATTCGATATTGACCTATATCGCCGCCGCCTCACAGCCTATCTCACGGACCCTGAAAAATTGAGGGAAAAAGTGTTTGAAAAACTAGAAGAAAAGAGTGAGACTCCCCCCTATATTTTGTTAGTATTAGATGATGTTCACAACGTTGAAGTTGATTCAGCACACCTATTGGGTTCACTTTTACAAGTTGCAGATCAAACTCCATTACGAATGTTACTCATATCACGCACAGCTCTGTCTTTCTATGATCGCCGTGACGTCCACACTCGTGGTTTAGTTTCAGAATTACCTCTTCGAGGACTTAGTTTAGAAGAAGTAGAACAATGGATTTCTCAGTTTGATGTACCGTCCCCACCTGAACCTGAAGAGGTCCACAAAATGACAGGAGGGCACCCCTTGGCCGTTGAATTATTAGAGATGTATGGGGATGTTGTACACGGTGATTGGTTAAGATTCCTTGATGAGGAAATATTGCAAGTGCTTCCAGAAGAACACCGTGATTTATTGGGTTATTTAGCTGCTGCAGAAAGGCCAATCCCTTGGTCGACATTGGCTTTGGCAGCGGGGGTGGATGGAACCCCCCCCTCTGAATTATTGAGTCGTGGAATTATTGTAGAACTAGCAGATGGATTATGGTTACACGAGGCAATCCGTGAAAGATTGTTACGGGAAGTAGGCGAGTCAATGAATGAGCGCCGAAAAGCAATCACCACAGCGATGAAAAATACCTAAGAATGAATTAAATCAGTTCATATGTCGGTTTAACCAATCGTCAAATCCACCTTTTTGCATTGCTCCAGTTGCTTGATCAACTGCATTCCCATTATGGAATAAAACTAGAGTTGGAATTCCTCTGACTCCAAACTTTCCTGGTGAATTTGGATTGTTGTCAACATTGACCTTTGCGATAGTAAGATTATCGCGCTCACCTGCAATTTGTTCTAGCACTGGCGCAATCATTTTGCATGGTCCACACCAAGGGGCCCAAAAATCCACCAAAACCCATTCATTTTCTGTTGTTACTGTATCAAAAGTTGCGTCTGATGCTTCTACAATTGCTCCTGCCATGTCAATATCTCCTGTGCAACCTTTCCCCTCGCACGGGGGTCTTTGAACCTGCCGTCTTCAATGTGAAGGATTGAGAACCCCTTGCCTCTCGGGTGGTTTGAGGGGAAGGTTGTGATTGTCTGTCCAAGTATTTTGACCGCTGATTATTGTAATTTAGGAAAAGTGGTCGATGACGCTGTCGCAGCGGGAATTGAATGGATACATCTTGATGTGATGGATGGTAATTGGGTAATCAACAAAACCATCACTTTTGGCCCTGCATTAATCTCATCCATTAGGAAGCGAGTTGGCAGCGATATATTCCTTGATTGTCACCTAATGGTAACCAATGCTGCTGATACTTGGATGCAATATGTCGATGCAGGAGTGGACTTAGTGATAGCTCATGTTGAAGCAGTAGATGACTTCCCAAAACTAATCACAAATTTGCATGATGCAGGCTGTCAGGCAGGCTTAGTTTTGAATCCTGCAACAACTCTTGATGATGTTCTACCTCTTCTCCCTGATCTTGACCTAGTGCTCGTCATGTCAGTGGTTCCTGGAAAGGGCGGTCAATCTTTCATGCCTGAAGTAGAAGATAAGGTGCGCACTCTTAGAGCGACAGTAGATGAACAAATATCTCAAGGTGGTAGAGCAACGAAATTAATGATAGATGGTGGTATTAAAGCCCACAATATTGCAGAAGTTGCAGATTGGGGTATTGAGGCTGCAGTAGTTGGTTCAGGTCTCATAAATGATAATGGAACAATCGCTGAAAACCTTGCTGAAATCAATTCTGCACTCTAGGTTAGTGCAAGAGTCCTCAACACGAGGGTTGAAAATGGTCTAACGCGGCCAATGAATCAATGCCTACCGCCGAGTGGATGGTTGAACAGGTCAAAGAGGTCTATCCTAATGCAGAAATTGAAGCCACTGATACTACAGGAGGTGGCGACCATTGGTTCGTACGAATTGTGGACATTGGATTTGAGGGAGTGAGATCATTCAAGCGGCAGAAGCCGGTAATCCAGCACTTTAAACCACACATTCAGACTAATTATGTACATGCTCTCGACCTTAAATGCCAGACACCGGAAGAGGCGGAAAAGAGTAGTGGTGATGAACCATTTTCACCGCATGAGGCAAAGAGAAACAAATTCGTTGGCTTGCAAGTACGACGGACAAATAAAGAGGAATAATAATGACAGAATTTAATTGGACAGCAGATGAATTACAGGAAATTGTAGACGGGAACAGATTAGTTCTCTTCATGAAAGGAACCCCTGAGCAACCACAATGCGGTTTTTCCGCCCGTGCTGCAATGGTGTATCAACAGTTGGAGATGCCATTTGTAACTGTTAATATCTTGGCTGACCCACGAGCAATTCCAGCAGTATGCGAGTGGTCAGATTGGCCAACGATGCCGCAATGCTTCATTGATGGAGAACTCATCGGTGGCTCGGACATTGCTCTAGAGATGTTTGAATCAGGTGAACTTCAAGAAATGATTACTGAAGCCGCTTAATGCAATTATTGATTAACTCATTCAGCGAGTGGTTCTGCTTCAGATTTTTCAATCCCCGCTCCTATGAAGGCGAGAGCGAAGACGATTAGAGAAGCAAAAGCGGCGGCAATTGTTGCCCCAACAACAGCACTTGGTTGGCTAGGAATTAGATATATGGAAGCGACTATGCTTACAACAATCCCAACCCAGAGAATCCTAGTATAATTCCAAGGTTTTTCACTCACTTGGATTAAGGATAGAGAAGGACTTGCCATTGCATGGAATAACCAGGATAATAGAAGTAAAAGAAATGGTTTAGTCACTACATTTGCGTAATCTGGAAAGAGAGTATCAAAGGCAAACGGGCCAATAACTATTCCAATTCCAGCACCTATTGGGCCTAAGATTCCACATGCAAAGAAGGCTCTCTTGTAGCGGTGGGTCAATTTTTCTAAATCGTCACGTACCTCGCCAAACCATGATAGCAACACAGCCCTTAGTGACAGTATTGGGCCGTATCCTGCAATAAAGCCAAGCCAAGCAATTTGGAAAACCGCTACATCTTCTGGGGCCGCCAATATTCCTAGTAGCAATTTTTCAATTCTAACATTGATAACCAAAGCTGCAGAAGCAAATAGGAATGGCAAACCCGTGTTAACTAACTCTTTCATCCCCATGTCATTGATTTCAGGGAGCGGTTGTGTTGGTTCTTGTAGACGAGGTTTGATTTTTCTAAGCCAAATTAACACAGTGATTGCTAGGGCAATAATTGGTCCGAATAGGGTTGCTTGAGCAAATTGTTCAACGGTACCATTTGCCCAACTTATCATTAGAAGTGCGACTATTCCTCTGTCAACAACTCGAATAATTGCTTCCCAGCGAGCTTCTCCAAGAGAACGCATCCCCGCTCTTAGGGAATAGGTAACCACTTGGAGTCCAGCAGCGATTGCGAGAAGAAATGCTGGCACTAACCAACCTCCAAACAACATCACGCCAACATAAGCACCGAGTAATCCAATCACTACCATCAATGGGAATTGAAAAGAAACAATTCTTGAAGTAAGGCTACTTAACTTACTACCAAGCCTACCACCATCGCGTGCAATTATTGTAGGGAGTCCAAGGTCTACAAGTATAACACAGACATGGAAAAAGTCGAGCAGTAACACGAATGTCCCATAATCATCGCTAAGCAAAGCTCGTGTCAAAACTACGTGAATGATGATTCCAAACACTAGGTTAATCGCATCTGCTCCAGAGAGCCAAAGTGTGTCCCTTTGAGGAACTACTTTCCGTTTGGAAAACTCTTCATCCCCAGTCATTTAAAGACCCGCCAATTCAGTAAGTTTCAGGTGTAGAGATTCAGTGGTTTGTTGCCAATCAAATTCATTTTCAGCATCAATTCTAGCCATTCTTCCAATGCTAACAAGATCAGCATTCAGTAATTCTTCTACCTGATTTGCCCATTCTTCTAATGGTGCATTATGTTCAACAAGTTTGACCCAACTTCTATCTCCAATAGATTTGTGTGGGGTAATATTTGAAAGAATCATAGGTAGGCCTGCAGCAGCCCATTCACGCACTTTCAGAGGACTTGCTAAACGCCATATTTCACCATCTGGGAGGGGAAATAAAGCAACGTGACCAGAGGAAAGAAATTGGGGTATTTGCTCTGATGGTAGTGGACCTAAAACCTCCAACCATTCATGTTGAGTGGCTGTTTTTTGTAATTCTGTTAAACAATTTCCACTCCCAGCAATTCTCATTTTGAAATCGATTCCTCTCGCAGCAATGAGTGAACCAATATTTACTAATCGCATTATTTTTCTTTCTTTATCGAGTTGTCCGTGGTGAATAATTGTCGGTTTTCCATTAAAATTTGAAGGTTTGAATCTTGAAACATCAACACCTGCTTCTAGAATGATAACAGGTTCAATAATCCGTTTATGCCGGCGATTCCATTCAGCTAATGCTTGTGATTTTGGTACCGAACCAGCGACTCCGTTTTTGCTGGCTAATTTGTATGCACGACGATATTCAAACCATTGAAGCCGTCCAACAATAGAACGGAAAACCGGTGGACTTCTATCTACAATTAGCCACGGGATATTGAATTGTGTTAGTGCCTTATGTGAACCTGCGACCGCTTGCCATTCTACTAATGCAACATCAAAATCACCCTCATTAATCACACCTGGCAACATTTTCTTCAAATTACTGCCAAAGGTCAGCCACCCTAATCCCGGTTTACGTGATCTTCGGACTTCGAAAAAAGCATGTTTAGAACGACTTTCGTCTTTATCCAACGCATTTGAAAGACTACTTTGCTGAGACGCGCTACCTTTTGGTGCAACGATTGTGACTTCCCAACCTCTGTGTGCCAATGAATTTGTGACTGCTAATTGTGTGGTGCTGGCGAGGTCTTTGCCGAGCCGCTTTGCGGTCACCCAGAGAAGTTTCACGATTACCCGAAATGACGACTCCTATATCGTTGCTACATCTCCCCCGCACCAAAGGTGGTCGGGTTGAAGCGAGTCTTACATGTCGGCCCAGTAGAAAGTCGAGGTGGTATGCAGGCAACAATTAGACACCACCTCAAGCACCCCCCAGTAGATTGGATTACTGAATCCATTAACACACATGTTGATGGTTCAGTACTAGCAAAAATCAATGCATGGCGCATTGCTAAGAAAGAACTGAAATCTAGACTCAAAAATAATCCACCAGATGTTGTTCATATCCATACAGCAACCAGTTATTCATGGTGGAGAAAGATTAGAGCAGTTAAAATGTGTATTAATGCAAAGGTTCCGGTTATTTTACAAATTCATGCAGGAAATTTCAACTCCTTTTTGCTTAATTCGAACTCAGTCAGAACTGAATTTTCTAAGATTACATCCCATCAATTGGTAACACCCGTTGCTCTAACACCCCGTCATAAAAAGGAAATAGATTTGGAAAAATTACAGGTCATCGGCTCTCCTGCTCCCCCAATAAGGATGATTAATACATCTAATCGAGACCCTAATTTGATGATTCTACTCGCCCGCCCATCACTTATCAAAGGACATCAGTTAGCAATCAAAGTCACACAAGAATTACGAAACCGTGGTCACGATGTGCATCTTCACCTTTCAGGAGTTTCACCAGATCATAAGTGGGTAGGAGCTCTGGGTCCAGAACAAGGGATACATGCTCGAGGATGGTTGACTGGTGAGGAGAAAGATGAGTTACTTACAACCGCCGGTTTACTGTTGATACCATCTGATTACGAGGGTATGCCGGTGGCGGCCATGGAAGCCCTTTCATGCGGTTTACCGGTAATGGCCTCCCCATCTTGTCAAGGAATTTTAGGAGATGGTGGGGTCATCGTTGAAAACTTAGATTCTAACGAATGGGCAGATGCTATTGAGAAGGTGCTCAAAGATTCTGATTGCTGGGAAAAAATGTCATCTGCTGGCCCCGAGTCAGTCACCCAACAGACGCCAGAAATGTTAGGCAAACAGTGGGCAGAACTTTATCAAAATTCAATTCAGGAGGACCTAGAATGACTCCAATTGAATGGATGATTATTGGAGAAATAGGACTTGGTTCAGTTGCTATTTTACCCTTGTTATTACAAGATTGGTTTTCTCGTAAATGGCTTACTAAACACCCATTACCTCAATTCCCAGAAAGAGTTGACTCCACCCTGCCTAGAATGACGGTGATAATCTGTGTACGCGATGAAGAGTTGGTAATTGCAGGAAAATTATCCGATTTATCGCGCAAGCATTACCCAAGAGAATTGCTTGAGGTTTTGGTAATTGACACTGGCTCATCAGACCAAACCATGCTAGTTGTTGAAGATTGGATTTCCAAAGCTCCAGAGTTTGGCCCACTCGTTCGACTTCTATCAACAACTAGTGTTGCAGGTAAATCTGCAGCGGTAAACCTGGGTTTAGCCGAATCCCACGCTGATAGCGAAGTGGTAGTTCTAACTGATGCAGATTCACGTTTAGCGGTGAATTCTTTGGAGAGGATAGGGAGTTGGTTTTTGAATCCAGAAATTGGTGCAGTTTGTGGTCAGCAGCAACCAATAGATGAAAATGGTAAACCAATGTTGGAACCAAATGCATATCGTTCATACTATAATCGTGCGAGAGAAGCGGAAAGTCGCCTAGATTCAACTCCAATTTTTGAGGGTTCTTTAGCCGCTTACAGTCGTAATGCAATCAACGCAGGAGTTGTGGTGGATTCCAATGCCGATGATTCACAACTAGCAGTTGAAGCACGCCGACAAGGATTGAGAGCAATCCATGATCCGGATTTACATTTTTTTGAAGCCGTCCCAAAATCGCTATCAGCAATTCATAGCCAAAGGATGCGGCGAGCTCAAGGACTCGTGCGCCATCTTTGGCGCAATTCAGATTTGATGTTCTCCAAGAAAATGGGAGCGCCAATGCGAATGACAATGCGAACCCTGTTTTACGTACATATCAAAATGCCAGCCCTAGTTATTGCCTCTCTAGCCTGTGGTCTTGGTGTACTGTTGTCAGTGGCCCTAAATCCGCAGCATTGGACTCTTTTCCCACTCAGTGTTGCGGCACTAAACCTGTCTATGTTCCTTGCAATACTAGCACCCCCATTTGCAGTTCGTGTCTTAGGATACGATTCCATTCGCCCGATGAATGCGTTAACTTCGTTTGCTCATTCAATGGCTATTCTAGTGTGGGTGCACTTGAGAATCGTACTCCGTTTGAAGTCACATATATGGAGACCTATTCAAGAGGTTCGAGAATCAATTAATCGCTTTGACCAATTACAGTAGAGTCAATATAATCCGATGATTCAAGACTTTAGTACATAGCATTAATTCACTAGGTAGTGAATTTTTTACAAAAAAAATGGCCCCCGTTGACCCGCCCGAAGGCGACCCAACGAGGACCGTGTTTGCATTACTTGTGTTTTCTACTTGAACAGCTTTTCAGCGCGCTCAGTTAACCATTTGGCTGCTGTCTCCAGCAACTGTGTGGCCACCGTTTGTTACGGAGATACCGACGTCACAGCCAGTGGTGCTGCAGATTTCTGCAGTTCCTTCACTTAGGAAGATGTACTCCCCAGGTTCCCATGCGTTGTCGTTACTACCAGCGGATTGGCTGATAGTGCAGTCATCGCCTGCTGTTACGCTGCATGTGTAGATGTTGTCACCGACACTTAGTGTGACCTTAACGAATGACCATGCTAGGTCATCCTTACCAGTCATCTGCATGCGGATCAGTGTGTCTGCTCCGCCAGCTGCATCGTTTGCTGCGTCATCTGCGTCTTCTGCTGTGTAGGTGTTCAGTGTGCTAGCTGAGGTATCTGTTCCCTCACTTGCTAGACTGTTTGCCCACACGTACAGTACTCCGGCCAACACGACGGTGATTGCTACCATTAGGATGGTTGCGATAACCGGGCTGACTGCCTGCTCATTCTTCTCGTTATTCATCATTTTTAGTCCTCATTCCCCCAGCGGGGGTAACTTGGCCTATGGCGCCTATTGATATTAAGGTAACTGCCGGATTGAATCGCGAGACACCCATTCCTAAACGCACCACTGCTCTAATATTAGATGGGTATTTAGAATATCGTGCTAGAAAATATAACATCATCGCACTAGTACAATTATTTTGTAGAGCCTCATCAACAGGTGATATAATTCCAAATATAATTCAGTATAATTTGGTCACGATTTATGGCTTAGCCCACCCATCAAAAAAGAAAGGTGAACAGGGAGAGAGGTATACGTAGAGGGGATGGGATGCACACTCGACGAAGAACACTCAACGG
>JAQXFA010000149.1 GCA_029250565.1 Candidatus Thalassarchaeaceae archaeon | reverse complement strand
CAGCTAGTGGCCCTATCCCGAACGCTAACGTGCCAACCAAACATAGCATGATTGTAATCCTCAAGAACGGCGCATAGACCATTCTCTTACGTGTTGGAGGATCTTCGAAGAACATCACCCATCCCACGCGGAGATAGTAGTACAGTGAAAGTGCACTGTTTAGGAACACCAACAGACCGAGGTAAACCACCCAGTGTAGTGATTGTAATGTTGCCAAAACCCCATCGTCAAAACTCATTGAGGTATGAACAGTAGCATCAACAATACCGCTCACCAGTAGTAACTTTGAGAGGAAACCTGCCAGTGGAGGAACTCCTGCTAAAGCCAACATGAATACGAAAAGTGCTGTTGCCAAAAGTGGTTCTCGCTTGGCCAAACCATACAAATCCTCTATCTTGCTTCCTTTTCCTTCACTCTCTAACATGGAGAGTACTAGGAACGAACCTAACTTGAACAATACCAACACTGTGAGATGGAACAACATTGCCGCCACGATGAGTTCTGAGATCACGTGGTCGCCTGCTCTTGCTTGATTGAGTCCAAGTGCTGCAACTGCCGCCAACAAATAGCCAGCGTGTGCAACTGATGAATAGGCAAGCATTCTCTTTGGATTATCACTTGAAAGCGCCCCCAAATTACCCCAAGTCATGGTGATGGCTGCCATCAGTCCAATGATTGGAACCCAGAATGCCTCACCGCTTTCTGGCATTGTGATAGTTACTAACACACGTAGCAGAACTACGAATCCCATTGCCTTTGAACCGGTTGCCAAAACTCCAGCAACTGGGCTTGCAGCACCAGTGTAAGCATCAGGTGTTGCAAGGTGGAATGGTGCTGCACTAATTTTGAAACCAATTGTCACCATCAAGAAGGCGATTCCTGTCAATGCCATTGGATCAATGCCATCCATTGCTTGCCAACTTGCTGCCAAGTCTGATATCTGCAAATTGCCATTCCACAAGTATAGCAATGAGACCCCGTATAATCCAACTGCTGACGCAACTGAACCAAGAATGAAGTATTTCATACCCGCTTCTGGGGCTTCTTCTTTCTCTTTCATGAAAGCAATAAGAACGTATGATGAAAGGCTAGCTAATTCTAATCCAATGAATAGCACAAAGACATCGCTTGCTAATGCAACCACAGACATTCCAAGTGCTACCATCAGTAGCAACAAGTGGAAGTCAACTTGACGTCTGTTGTCCAACAATTTCTGAATGCGCTCATCCTCTCTCCTACCTGCTAATACTTGAGCGTGAATCATGAATCGAGGTGTAGCCGGCATGCGACTCCACATTGCTACTGCGCATAGCATCAAAGAACCGTAGAATACAATCTCGAGTAAGCGACTGAATCCATCAATCTGGAACACGGTTGGGTCAGCCATTCCAGCACAAGATGCAAATGCTTCTCCAGCAGTAGAAATACACCAAACATTCGAACCAGATAGCGGTGTTTCCATTTGACTCCAAAGCGCTAACGATGTTGAAAACAACAATGTAAGGACACTGATGATTCCAGGAATCCTTGGATTTGAAGTGAAGGTAAATCTCTCACCGCCTAGTAAGTAAGGAATTCTAATATTGGTATTTGGAATTGGTATTCTGAAAGTCCCTTTACCTAAGTTAGGAACTAGAATCATCAAAACAATACCGACAATCAATGTGAACTCAGGCAACAATGCCGACGCAGTTTGCGGGTCTGAGAAAAGAGTCATCATGGCCTCACCTCGTTCAAAACATCAAGGAGAACTTGCGAAACAAATTCACCAGAATATGCTGATATCATGTCAAAGAAGATGAATGGGAGGACACCGAGTAACACTGCAAATCCTGCAAGTATAAGCATTCCAGCATTCTCATGCCATGTGATATCTACTGGATCTTCACCGTGTAGAGATTCTGGCAGTTCACCTTCTTCTCCACCCTCAAAGATTGTTCTCTGCATACTCCACAAGTAGTAAGCAGCAGTAATAATTAGAGTCAATGCTGGTAGAATAACTAGCCAACCAAATGTCATCCAGAATGCAATCATTACAGCAATTTCAGCCACGAATCCAGCCATCAATGGCAAACCTAAACTTGCCATCCAAGCGGTCATCATGTGCCCGCTTAACCAGGGTGAATGCTTTGCCATGCCTCGCATTGAACCAATTTCTAAGGTGTGGTAATGATGCTTGAAAGCACCACACACAGCGAACAGGTGTGGAGAAATGATACCGTGTGCTAGCATCATGAAAATTGCGCCAGCAATTCCTAGCGGCTGCATAGTGGCAATACCAAGGAATATCAATCCCATATGTGAAACCGAAGAATAAGCAACCATTCGTTTCAGATTAGTTTGCCCTAAGCAAACAAATGCTCCATAGACTAGACTTATCATTCCAAGAATTACAATTAGCCATTGGAAGTAAACCAATGCAGCAGGGAGCAATTCAACTGCTATCCGAATAAATCCGTAAGCACCCATCTTTAGCATAACACCAGCCAAAAGCATTGAGCCAGCTGTTGGTGCTTGTACGTGGGCATCAGGCAACCAAGTGTGGAACGGAACGCTAGGCATCTTAGCCGCAAAGCCAACCAGCAGTAGCAAAAATACAGCTTTCTGCATACCAAATCCACCTAAGAAAGAGGATCCCAACTGATTAGAAGAGGCGGCCATCAAAGTCACATCAAATGCACGACCTGTGATATTGCCCTCCCACACTGGTACTCGAGTGAAGTAGTACATTACCAAAATTCCAAGCAACATCAGAACACTTGCAGTGAATGTATAGATGAAGAATTTCTGAGCCGCATATTTGCGGTCGTCGCCACCCCACAACAGTATGAGGAAGAACATTGGAATCAAAGTTAATTCCCAAAATGTGTAGAACACAAACAAGTCAAGCGAGACAAATACACCAATCAGTGCTCCCTCCATTAGTAGAATGAGGCTGTGGAACTGAGCACCTTTCTTGGCATCCCATTCAACCAACATTGAAACTGGAATTAGTAGTGTGGTCAACCAAACCATTGGGAATGAAAGTCCATCCACACCTACGTGCCATGAAACACCAAATCCGTCAATTAGGGAACATCCACCCGCTTCAAGAGCGACTTCAGCATTGGCACAATTGTCGTAAACATAATTGTTTAATCCGATTGAAGTCCAAGAGATTCCACTATAAGATTCTAAGAACATCAAAGTTGAAAGTGATAACAATAGCAAAGAGAAAGCAAAGATGAGAATACGGATGTATTGAGAGATTTCTTCTCGCTTTGATGGTGGGCTTGCCCATGCTAGGAACAGGAATACAAATCCTGCTACTATTGGTCCAAGAGTCAAAAGTGTCAACGGATTACCAAACATCATCAAATCCACTCAAATCACCCCCCATAGCAATATTAGTATGCTAAACATTCCAATCACAGCAACTAGAATGTAATCCGATGCGCTTCCAGTAGTAGCCTTACGAACATCCCTACTTATCTTCTGACTACCATATTCAATGCCTTTGATTGCACCATCAATGACATTAGTATCAAACCAGGTTAAAGCCTGTGAAAGAGGAATGACTGTCTTTGATATCGCCCACTCATATATTTCATCAAAGTAAAGGCGACGATGCAATGCATCTGCCAAACCAGAGTTTGCCAATTCATCAACATTAGCGCGGCCAAATTTAGATGAAAGCAGTGGAATCCATGAAATTAGTTGTGGCGCTCTATCTCCATCCTTCAATTTGCCACCGTGAATGCGCATTGCCATTGCTGGCCCAACAATTAGTGAAATTGTAATAGTAATCCAAGTCACCATGAATAAGAATGCATCAGTTGGCAAGAAAGCGTGTACAAGTGTTTCAAGAATTGCCAAAACAATTCCGTGCTCATGAACAAGCGTACCTAGTGCCTCTGCTTCACCAAGCCAATGTGTTGCACCAAGAACTGCTAATACAAATCCTCCTAGAAGTGAAATAACACTCAAAGTCACCAGTGGAGTTGGAATCCAAGGTGTCTGTTCCTCAACATGGTCAGCAAATTCTGTCTTTGGCTTGCCAGCAAAAGTCATCATCCACATTCGTGTCATGTAAAATCCAGTCATGCCTGCAGTTAGTAGAATCAAAAATGCTGGAATCAGTAATTCAGTTCCACCGTGTAATGCAGCAGCATTCCAAGTTTCAGCAACAATACCTTCCTTTGACCAGAAACCACCGATTAACGGTAAGCCGATAATGGAGGCTGAACCAATTGCCATTGCTGTAGCAGTAATCGGCATTTTCCCAGCCAAACCACCCATGTTTCGCATGTCTTGTGGGTCGAAGTCATCGTGATCTCCTTCACCATGTGCTAAATGATGGTGAGCGTGATGCATCTCGTGAATCACCGAACCAGACGCCATGAACAGCATACCTTTCGCCATTGCGTGGTTAAACAAATGGAACATTGAAGCGCCAAAAGCGATTACTGCAGCGTGGTGTTCGCCGTGGTTGTAAAACCAGAGTGCAACACCAAGTCCTGTGAAAATATATGCTAATTGACTCATAGTTGAGTATGCTAATACCTTCTTGATATCGTTTTGAACAAACGCAATCAAGGCAGCCATGAAGGCTGTAATTCCACCAATCCAGGCGATTAATACAGCGACATCAGACAATCCTTCAACACCGTGTCCATGAGATGTAACATCAAAGAATGGCACAAATCTAGCAACTAGATAGAGACCGGCGTTAACCATTGTTGCTGCATGAATAAGAGCGGATACTGGAGTTGGTCCTTCCATAGCATCAGGAAGCCACACATGTAGTGGGAACTGAGCGCTTTTACCGACTGCACCGATGAAGAGCATGACTAGTGACCAGCGTAGCATACTAACATCAACAGAACCACCCATTGATGGATCAGCAAAGATAACTGCAAACTCTAGAGAGCCATAGATATCGTACATCATTAGTAAACCGATGAGAAGGAATATATCTCCAACTCTTGTTGTCAAGAACGCTTTCTTAGCTGCGTACGCGGCACTTGGTCTCTCATAGTAGAAACCAATCAGTAAGTATGAACAAAGCCCCATTATCTCCCAGAAGATAAACAACCAAAGGAATGAATCTGCTAGAACCATTCCTAGCATACCAGCAGTGAAAAGAACAAACTCAGCATAGAAACGATGGTTGCGGTCTTTGTTTACTGGATCAGTATTCATGTATCCAATTGAGAACCAACAAATTAGGAAACAAAGGAATGATGCTACAAACAGAAGCATAATTGAGACATTGTCAATCCAAATACCAACACCAATTGAATTGCTAATCTGTATGTGCACCCAATCTCCAGCAGCATCTTGGCCAATGGTATCAAAAGTGAACCAATTAAACAATCCCCACTCAAGAGGTTCATGGAAACTCGCGCCTTTGGTGAAGAACTCAATGGCTAACCAAATCGTCAATGAAAGTGAGATGGCTAGAGTACAAAGGGCAATTATTCCCCCTTCTTTGAATTGATCTCTCCACCATCCTTCTCCGTTAGATAGTTGCCCAACAATTGCAATCACTGGGAACACAGCAATTGGCAATAGAGGAATCAAGAAGGCTGAATCAAGAGCAGTGTATGGAGTGCCCGTCATGAACTCTCCAAGGAATATACGCAAGAATGGGTATAGCATGAATATCCCAATAATTGGGAGGAAACGCATTTCTGAGGTTTTAGTATCCGACATTGAAATTCCTCCTCAGTGCTTTAACAGCGTCACCTCATCCAAATCGATGGTTTCTCTAGTTGAGAAAACCGCCAAGAATATAGCTAGTCCAACAGCCACTTCAGCAGCCGCAATTGCAATGGCAATTCCAGTGTAAACCCACCCGGTTACGTCACCATAATGCAGAGCACCAGCGACAAAATTGAGATTGACTGCATTGAGCATTATCTCAATACACATTAGAACAATAATTCCATGCTTGCTGGTGAACACTCCCATCAAGCCAATGCAGAAAAGAATCGCTCCTAGACTTGCAAGATACATTGGTGGAATCATTGTTCACCCTCCTGTTCCCAAAGTAAATTTTCAATTCTCTCATCTCTAACGAGGTAAGATGCTCCAATCATTGCCATTGAAAGTAGAATACCTAAGACAATTACAGGGAGAGCCCAATCGGTCAACATTGCACGGGAGAATTCAAAGGTATTCAGACCGATTGTGCTTGAACTTGTATCCCACATTGAATGGTACACAACCATCGGTAGTAGTAGAGCAAGTATTCCAGCCACCATTAGTCGAGCAACATGGTCAATCAAACGCATTAAGCATCACCTTCCTGAATGGTTCGGCGTGCCAACATTATTCCGAAAGCGAATACCAACATCACACTACCAAGATAGACTAAAATCTGAATTGCGGCAAGCAATTCAGCACCTGCAAGGATGAAAACACCAGCAATTGCCATGAAACAAACAATCAGCCAAAACATTGAGTGAGCAATTCGCTTTGAGTAAATTGTCCCAAGAGAACCTACAATTGAGAGTAAAGCAAAAATTGCGAATGCAACGTGCTCAAGTAAATCTGGCATCATCTTTCTCAAGCCTCCGCTCTTGCCTTTGCCCTGTCCCGCTTTTTCAATTCTTTTTCAGCGCGCTTTACTAGTTCAGCATCCACTCTCTCTTGGTGAACTGATGGAAGAACTCTTGTTCTGTCTGCGCCATACCACAAATCTTGACGGGAATATCCCGACATACCATCATATTCATTGGTCATGAAAAAGGATTCAAACGGACAGGCTTCCATGCAAAGTCCGCAGAACATACAACGGCCCATGTCAATGCGGCCCGACATGATGTCAACTTCTGCTGGCGCCAAATCGGTCATTGGAACTTCTTCCATTCCACCGCCATCCCAGCGTACTGTTGCAGTCTCACCAGTGATATCGATAACTGAACCAAAGTCATATTCTTGTGGCACAGCATTATGTTCAAGAATTAAATTATGATCAGAATTGTCAACCTCGTTGCGACGAGCAGCCATGCCACCAACTTCTAACTCACTACCCATACCATGCCATTCATCACCCTCTTCAGTGGTATCAAGAACATTGACTCGAGTTTCTGTTTCCATATGCAAGCAACTGTTTGGACAAGCTTTCACACACGCTTTACAAGCGGTACAGGTTTCCCAAATCACACCGATTCTACCATTGTAATTACCTGGTACGAAAAGCCATGGCTCAAGATCTTCAAGTCTCTCGTAAGGATACATTACAGTAACTGGGCGCTCAATATACGGCACTAGCGAAGATGTTTCACGGTCTGCAGCATATATCTTACCAACGCTAGGGTGATTCTCTCCAAGTCGGGCAGCAGTTCCCTCGTCAATCATTTGCTTCTCTTGCGCGTGGTATGCAGGTGATGTCCCGTGAGCGGCCAAAAATCTGTGACTCCCAACATACGGGATTGTCCTCAATGCCGCCTTCAAAGCCATCCACATTGGTCTAATGACCATATTGCGGAAATTCGGTTGTGCGTGTGGGTGAAATGGCATACTTACTACCTCCTATTACCTATCATGGCTCCTTGGTGAGGCTGGACCCTTTGATTCGGTGTAAACTGAATACGGTCTTGTTCTGCCTTCCATTGCTGATTTATCTTCATCCATCCCAAGAATGATGAAGAGTATTAATGCGATTGCGGTAATTAATCCTGGAATGAGTAATGGCCATTCATCGCCTGGCCAAATTGAAAGACGAAGCCAAAATGCGATTGCCAAATTAACTAGTGACAGTGGCAACAACCAACGCCATCCAAATTCAAGGATTTGATCTGACCTAATTCGATGTAATGATGCTCGAATCCAAACGAATACTGCAAACATGAACCATGCTTTGAACAATAGCCACGCAGTTGGTGGTATCACTGAAATGAATACTAATGGCATAGGGGCTAGGAGAACGGGGTATTCACTTCGCAGTCCAATGGCTAAGCCAATCAGGCCTACACCAATTGCACCAAGGATTAGGTCTTGATTAGGAATGATTCCAATGATTGTATCTCCAAAAGGCATTTCCCATGCACCAAGGAAAAAGATTGCAAAGAGCAAACACGCAGCATAGCACCGTAGATATTCACTTGCGAACATCAATCCCCAACGCATTCCACCATATTCAGTCCACCAGCCTTCAACAAGTTCTGCTTCAGCCTCAGGCATATCAAACGGAATTCGTTCAACCTCGGCAACCATTGTAATCAAGAATAATGCCGCACCAAGAGGCAATAGGAAAATATTCCATACACCCGATGAAATTTGGAATTCTGCAATCTCAATGATGTTCAATGAACCCGAAAGAACTGCCAAGGAAAGAATTGTTACTAACAATGGAATTTCATATGCAGTCAGTTGAGCCGCTGAGCGAATACCACCCAACAGAGTATACTTGTTGTTTGATGACCAACCAGCAAAGAAAACTCCAAACGGAGCGATACCAAAAATTGCCATCATGAACAATAAAGAAAGTTCGGGATTTGCTGAATAAATATTGGAACTCAGAGGTATGAAAGCAAAAATCATCACTGTAGATGTGATGATAATGAATGGTGCAACCTCAAAAATGAATTTGTCAGCTTTTGCTGGAACCATCCATTCCTTGGTCATGAACTTCATACCATCTGCAACATTTTGAATCATACCTGGCAACAGCCACCAAACACCATGATATCCTCTATCCTTAGTTCGGTGAACTGTTTCATAATCAGAAGCGTTTCCAGCTTTATCGTTTAGAAGATTGTTTAACCATCGAATTGGTTTTCCTGTACCAAATGGTAAGTCATCATACCAGTCAGCGTGTTCACCACCTTCACCAACCCACAGTGAACGAAGGGCCATAGTTGCTCCACGGCGATCCATTATACGAGCGAAGAATTTTCTCTCAATCCAAAGAAGGGCAAGAATTGTACCCATGATAGTACCAAAAACCGTTACCGCCATGATGCTTTCAGTCATGACAGAAGCGACACCATCAGAATAATCGTGAAAACGTGTTTGACCAACAGTATTGTCAGCAATCATCTGGGTCAAATCGCCAACCCATGTACGAAAAACTACCCAATCTTCCATGATGCCACCTCACCTATCAGTCTCCCCAATACATGGGTCGAAAGAACCCATGATTGCTGGAATATCAGCCACTTTGTGACCAATCATGCATTTTGAGGCATAAGGAATTGTAATGAACATCGGTGAGCGGATTGAAATCCTGTAAGGGTGCTTTCCACGTTGCTCACCGCCACCTGCAAGATAGAACATAGATTCACCTCGGCTATCCTCAAAGTGATGGAATCCTGTCTTTCCTTCTTCAGCACGCTCACGCGCCTTTGTAAGAATCATAGGGTCACCTTCAGTGTAATGAGTTTCAGCGCCACCTGGCATCTTGTCAAGAGCATCCAAACACATACGCGCACTTTGGCGCATTTCGTCTACACGCACACGATAGCGGTCGTAACAATCTGCTCCCTTAATCGATGGGCGCTCAACTGAAACATCCCAATCAAGTTCATCGTATACAGAATATGGATGTGCCCAACGAATATCATAATTGACTCCTCCGGCACGAACATTCGGTCCGGTAACACCGTGGTTGACCATCTCTTCGGGCTTTGCATATCCCACACCTTGGGTACGGACTAGGAAAACAGTACTCTCATCAAGCATTTGTTCTGTTTCCTGTATTCGGTCAAGGAATAGATTGAGTTTAGCGCGTGCTCGCATTGCAAACCCAATTGGAAGGTCTCTCTTAACGCCGCCAATTCTTGGGAAATTATAGTGCAATCTTGAGCCACCGAGTTCTTGAAGTAAATCCATCATCATTTCTCGCTCTCTCAAGCACCAAACGAAGGCGGTTAAGTTACCAATATCTGGGCAGAATGCCCCGAGCCACATCAAATGACTAGCAATCCGTTGCATTTCAACTGCAATTACTCTAATGTGTTCAGCACGAGCAGGAACTTCAACTTCCAACAAATCTTCAGCTGCGTAAATATACGAATGTGCCCAAGTGTTTGCACTTGCATAACAAAGACGGTCACAGTAGGTTGTAATCTTGGTGAAATCTCTTGATTCGCAAATTTTCTCCACACCTCTGTGGATGTAACCTAAGTCTGGAACAGTATCTACAACTGTTTCACCATCAACCTTGACTTTGAGAGTCCAAAGTCCGTGAGTCATTGGGTGTTGAGGGCCCATTGATATCCACATTTCTGCCATTTTATCACCTCACTTTACCTTTCCATCATCAGCCGGTTTACGTCCGAAGCCCTGTGGATCATCGTACATGATTTCAGAATCATGGTAGCGAATTTTATGTTCCTTTTGTAGAGGATGGAATCCAACAGGAGTGTCGTGTGGTTGCAATACTCTACGCATGCCTTCATGGCCATCAAACTCTATTCCAACTAAATCCCAAGTTTCTTTTTCATTCCAATCAGCACCCATCCATACTTCTTGTACAGATTGAACTGATGGATTTCTCGTATCAGGGATTGAAATACTGATTTCAAATTCCATCGGAACATCATCATCTTGTAAAATTGCAGGGTCACGAATTACTTGTTCTGTCCATCCTCCTCGCTCAGGAGGATTGATGACATTCATACGCATTAAGTGGGCAACCACTTCCCATTTCTTCTCATCAGGGCCTTCTGGCCAGTGAGTTCCTGTAATCATTGAACAGTGGTCAGCGCCCATTTCAAAACGTAGCCACTTTGCTACTGCTCGCCAATGATTTTTGGGGCAATTAATGAACACGTATGGCAACTTCATTCCACTCTTATGATGACGGACTTCAGCAAGCAAACTTGTACCACTCCAGCGAGTGGTTGCTGCATCAACAACCTGTTGAGCAGATTCTTCAGCATATTCTGCTTTAATCTTCATCCCCACAGTATATCCCTCCTATTCACTGGTCTCCAACGATAATTGGAGCATCATCATCTCTAACGGTACTCGGTGTTGTGCCAATCCTCATGATTTTCTTTCGCAAGTGTTGGAAGCCATCAATCAAAGCCTCAGGACGAGGTGGGCAACCTGGGATGTAAACATCAACTGGAATTATTGTATCTACACCTTCAAGAATGTTGTATGATTGATAATAGGGGCCTCCTGAAATAGCGCACTCACCCATTGCAATACACCACTTTGGTTCAGGCATTTGCTCCCACAAACGGACAATTGGGTCAGCGAATTTCTTAGAAATAGGACCATTCACAAGCATAACGTCGCACTGACGAGGAGATGAACGGAAGAATACTCCAAATCTCTCTGCGTCAAATCTTGAACCACCAGCAGCAGCCATCTCTAATGCACAGCATTTGATACCTAGATGGAGAGGGAACAATGACTTTCTTTGACCCCAGTTGAAGAAACGCCCACCTAGTACGCTGATGAATTTCTTTAGACGACTTGCCTCTAATCCGGCACTAGCACTATCGCCAACTGTATCAATTAGCGCTTGACTATTGAATACTGCATAACTTTGTGTTTCATCTGCCATATTGTCACCTCAAATGTAAATTCTGCCTCGCTTACGAAACGCATACCAAACTCCAAGCGACATCAATGCAAGGAACAAACCGACTGTGACTAAACCACCAAGTGCCAATTCAATTGTGTCAGGGGCATTTGGCTGTGCATTAATGGATAACATACCACCAAATGCAAGGAACATAAAGGCAATATCAAACACTAAGAAAATGATTGCATACCAGTAATACTGGAAATGGAAATCAATCATTGCATCGCCAATTGGATTAGAACCACACTCGTAGGTAGAGTCACCTCGAGAATACAATGTATGGTCTGATTCAAGCCCATCTAAAAGTATTGAACTTAGCTTGTTTGGATTGTTTGGATCCGGGGTTGGGCGGAGAAATCTTGAAGTCAAAAATGCCCCAAATGGAAAGCCAAAACCAACCACCGTCATTATTGCAAGCCCTAGGTAAGCGCTAGGTACACTTTCAACTACCAACTAGTCCACACACCATCGAACCACTGTTCGTTGTTTCCCTCGACTTGCATGGACCCCATAAGCATAACCAAAGTCCAAAGAGCCCCGTAGGGGCTTTAACCAAGTATGTTCAAAGAATTTGATAACCTGTATTATTCTATATTACTAACAAGTAACATCTCCCACTTAGGGCTAAAATGAGCATTTATCCCACTGAATTATTCAATTCTACGGGCTCGTATTGACGATACAATTGCGCCGAAAACAAGGAGCCCGAGGAAAGTCAGGCCAATCACTTGTAAATTCCCGCCGCTACCAAAAAATCCAGTCGGAGGAGTGGCTGAAACTGTGAGGTCAATTGGCTGTGCTGAGACCGGAGAAGATGCTGGTTCTGCAGTCAATGTAAACTCAAAGGTATCGGGTTGCATCAGATTGGTTGGCGGCTTCACAATCACTTCTACAGCCCTAGTTTCACCAGGTTCAAGCAAAACCTCTTCTTCAGTGATTTCAATTGCCCATCCACGTACTGGATTACTACTCAACAAACGGATGGTTTCCTCCATGTTACCACTGTTAGTGATATTGACTGAAATCCTAGCAATTTCACCATAAACTATCGATGAATCAACGTCCCCATCAACCTCAAAGCCAATCTCATGATTAGTCCTTATTGAAAGTGAAATTTTGACGGTTGACAAATCTGCAGCATTGCGACTTGAAGATGCTGAAACTTTTATCAATCCAGTAACCCCATTTGTAACACCATCTTCAACCTTGATTACAAGCCGTAGAAGGATAGACTCATCCTTATCTAACTCAATGTTGCCATCTACCACGGTGCCATTATCAAAGTATACATCCACAGAAGTTTCAGCTTCCATCCCAGTTACTGAAATAATCGCCTCTTCAGTGTAAGATGATGAGCCTACATTAGTGACTATCACCCATACTTCCACCTCACCTAGTGGGGGTAACTCAACCTCTTGCATATCGGGGATTTCACCAGGTGACTGTAATGCCATGCCCATACGATAGATGTGGTTTGAGACAATTACCCTCAAATCGAATCTCTCTTGGACTGTACCGTCATTGACATTCTTGATGCGGATTTGGAAATTTTCTGATTCGAACTCGTCCTCTCCTACAACAGTAATTTCTGCGAATACTGTTACTGAGGCGCCAGCCGCTAGTGAAACACTAGTAATTTCTGAACCCAATGAATCTGAAAAGCGACCGGGCCAATTTGGTGAATCGCAAAGATTGGGGTTTGATGAAGGAGGTTGGTCACACACTGTTAGGGTGAATGAGTCCTGAATATTTCCTGTATTAGCAAAAGTGACTGGGAAACGGGATGTTTCCCCTGTCTTGCCAAACTGTTCAGTTGCCGGCATATTAGCACTCATTGATCGGTGCGCTGCGACAGTTACGGTGAGGGTGTCGGTAGCATATGGGGTACCATCTGCAGCGAATATAGTGACATCAAAAACCAGTTCATCAGTTGCTAACGCATCTTCTGGTGCTGTAATATCAAGAAGAACCGCCCCGTTTGAACCAGAAGATGAATGGCGCCCTTCTAGAGCGATTGAACTTGA
>JAQXFA010000148.1 GCA_029250565.1 Candidatus Thalassarchaeaceae archaeon | reverse complement strand
ATGCAGGTCTAATTTCACCAAATAATTCTCCATGAATACGCATTATTTCATCGCAATCCTTTGCCCTAGTTGCATACATTCTAGTTCTCACCACATCATTTAGTGATGCATTTAGTTGGCTCAAGGCTGACTCAATTCTTCCAAATATGATTCTGCACTGCTCCACAGGATCGCCTTTAGCCAATACATTACCATCTGAATCGGTAGCTGTTGTTCCCGCAACGTGAATTACATTCCCCGCTTTAATCGCTCTAGAATAGCCTGCTACTCGTTCGAATGGGGTGCCACTTGACACTAACTCACGCCTCACCATCAAAAGGTGAGAGTGTGTGACGATAGATGACCTTTGTCAATCTGCTTTGATCATTTTATACGCGCCGTCGCCGCCAGTCTCTGGGTCTGTACCAGAGCGACGTGGCTTGATAAATATGCGAAATCCACAACTTCGGCAAGAGACACCGTTCTTTTCTTGGCTGAATGCTTCCAAAGCACCGCACTTCAAGCAACGGTAGAGAACTTCTGTTGGTAGGGCGTCAGCACCACATGCTTCACAGTTAATCCACTGTGTCCACCCTTTCACTCGGTGATTCTCTTTACAGTTGATATTGATGCACCGGTAGGTGAACATTCGGTCGTCTAGAAAGGTGTAAACTCGTTCCATACGAAGGCGCCGACCGGCCCGCCCTTTTTCAACCTCGCCCTTTGGGCGTAAGCGTCAATTACGCAATTGACGGCATATTTCAACAAAATTTTCCATTATTTTTGCCCCATATTCCGAATCATTCACTTCTGGATGAAACTGTAGTCCGAAACGGTTGCCTTCGATGTTTTCCATCGCTTGTACTTGACACGAAGGACTACTAGCAGTGATAAAAAAATCTTCTGGAACTATTGTTACTTCATCATTATGGCTCTCCCATACAACTTGAGTCTCGGGGGTTTCTTGGAATAATGCGCCACCCCCATCATTGAGGGTGATTTCCATTGCTCCAAATTCAGGTGTTTCGGCTTCGCCACAATCGCCACCATAATGTCGTGCCATGAATTGGTGGCCAGCACAGATGCCAAGGATTGGTAAATCAAGGCCAAGTAATTCTCCACAATTTCCAAGTTTACCAGTCAAACCCACACGTGCAGCCCCGCCTGAAAGGAGTAATCCGTCCAATTCCCTAAGATCATCACAAGGTGTGTCATTAGTAATTATTTGAGTGTCTACACCAAGATAACGAAGCATTCTCCATTCTCTGTGAGTCCACTGCCCGCCATTATCAACGACATCAATAACAAGGGGGTTGGCCATGGCTATCGGCCTATTGGCGCTTGCTTGAATTCAATGAACTTGCCGCTATCATTCTATGTCAGCGAGACGAGTTAGGAATGAAATTTTCATGCTGTGTTCAATCGCTGCCGCATTATCCCAAGCTTCGTTAAAATTAGCGCCGACAGCATACACTCCGCCACCTCGCACAACGATTGCTTTGCATTTTGATTGCTGTAACCCTTCGGAAAGTTGGCGCAAGAAATCATCCTCTGACACATCATCGGAATCAACTATTACAACAGATTCAAATCTCTGCTTACCAGCAAGGTCAGAAGGACGGAGAACAAACAAATCTTGTTCGAGTGACATTGCAGTCGTGTAAGGAGCTGGGAGGTGTGCGCAAGCAGCACTACCATTGTGCTCAAGCGAAGTTACTGCAAGCAAAATTGTGTGTACTTTCCAAGCACTACCCGCACCATGTGGGGCCATACCCCCTAATCTCCCTGATGTAATATGACGCTCGTCTAACTGACCTAATGGAGAGCCTTTTTTGGTGATGTGTACAAGGTTTGGTTCGTCTAGAGAAAGTGTGGAAACACTCCCAACTGTTGCATGGCAAAGCCCGTCTCGTTGTAGTTGTCGCCCGATTCTAACAAAATCACTAACAACATGAGAGGGGACTACAAAACCGTCTCCAACTATGGGTGGCATTGGTTGAGTATCCATTTCATTGATTATACCTGTAGCATTAGTCAAGGCATCTCGCATTGACTCGTTTTCAGCCCGAAGAGCTTCAACATCTGACATTGGTGTTGCTGCCATTGCTTGACCTATCATACTACCAATATCTGCTGAAGGCGCTGGTGGTTCATCAGAAAATTCGTCATCTTCATCATCAACAGGAGTATCTACTTCTTCTTCTTGCTCCTCATCGTCTTCTTGTTGTCCATTATCTTGTTGCACCGGTGTAGAGGGGCCCGCTGGCCTTTGTGGTGGTGCACCCGTTGCGGCAACCCCTGGGAACATACCCATTGGCATCCCCATCGGTGCGCCTTTTGGTGGTCCACTTGGAGGGCCTGTTGGTGGGCCTTTTGGCGTGTTTTTTTCTTCATCGCTTTCAGCCGCGCCCGGTGTTGAATCTCCCTTCTTGGCCATCTCTCTCATTACGGCGAGTTGGGTTCTCATTAAATACAGGTTGGCTTTGGCCGAGGCATTCACTTAGCCCCGATAGTGTAGTGGTCTATCATGAAGCCCTGTCGAGGCTTCGACCCGGATTCAAATTCCGGTCGGGGCGCCAAGTGGTTTTTTTTTGTTATTTCACAGATTAATTACTCTATAGGCCAAGATTGCCACTCATCTGTTGAACCGACTTCTCTGAAATGATTTTGACCACTGCCATCTGGCCACTCAACCCACTCAAAACCATCCGAAATAATTGGGTTTTCAACAATTAAAGGTGGGCCTTTCTCTTGTGGTTGGTCCAAATCTTTAGTTGATGGTGTTTCAATTACTTCATCTTGAACTACTGTATCAAAATCTTCTTGCTCGTCACTGACCACACCTGTATGATCCACCTCATCAAATAGTTCCTGTTCTGCTAACATACTCTCTGGGGGGCCGGGAGGAAGTGCGGGTTTCTTTACAAGATGTAATGCTTGAACAAAGAGGAGCAACACCATCAACGCTACAACAACCAAGGGTAACCAAGACAAACCAGAAGATGCTTCTCCATCTGGTTCCGTCTCTATTTGTTGATCGCCACTATTGTTTACTAAATCGCCTTCGTTTATCGTTTGATTCAAATTAGTTGTGTTTGAGAAAGATTGGTTTTGGAATGTGTCATTATTGTATGTATCATTGTTCAAAGTATTGTTTTCATATGTGTTATTTACATACGTATTGTTGACATAAGTATTGTTGACATACGTGTTATCCTCTGTATAATTTACTGATGAACTACCGCCGCCATTCCCGTCCGGGATTTCACCCGGTGCACAACCATCTGCGTTGGGGGTTTCCCCTGCCATTGTCCTTGAACAATCATCAATGAGATCTGATACCCCATCGCCATCATCATCTGAATCTTCATTCCAATCATGGCAACCATCAGCATCGAAATCAACGGTTGGGTTTGTAACCCAGCCTTTCACACCTGTTGGACAATTATCATCTACATCTGGAATACCATCAGCATCATCGTCCAAATCTTCGTCTGAGTCTCTACATCCGTCTCCATCATAATCTGTGATACTTCCAGAGTGCCACCCAACAGAACCGTTTGGACATGAATCATCGTAATCTTGGTAATGGTCATCATCATCATTGAGGTCTTCTGTCGCATCAAGACACCCATCACCATCATTGTCTGTGATATTAGAGGATGTCCAATTTAATTCTCCACGATCACATGTATCGTATTCATCAGTGATTCCATCATCATCGTCATCTAAATCTTCAACATTGTCTAAACAACCATCCCCGTCATGATCGGTTGTGGGGGTAGATAACCAACCTAGACTTCCTTTAGGACAAGAGTCGGCTGTATCGTTCACAGAATCGTCATCGTCATCTAAATCTTCATTCGAATCTTTACATCCATCTGTATCATAATCTGTAGTTCCATTTGATGTCCAATTCAAAGAACCTGTGGAGCAAGCATCGAGTATATCGTTAATCGCGTCATTGTCATCGTCATCGTCTTCAATAGCATCTTTACAACCATCCGAATCATGATCTGTGGTATTATTTGATGACCAAGTGAGGGCCCCTTGTGGGCAACTGTCAACTATGTCCCATATTCCATCGCTATCATCATCTGAATCACATATGTCACCAAATGTATCAGAATCGTAATTTTGTTGACTTGGATTGTATATTTGATGGCAGTTGTCCCTATTATTAGTAATGCCATCAGCATCGGCATCAGCACTCATTCGAGAAAGGAAAATATCATCTCCATCTGATGAATTAAGTGAATCTAAACCAAAAGTTCTAGCTGAATTTTGATATTCTAAAACACCAGCCACTTCAATGGTTCCGTTTCCAGTTGGAATTACTTGTTGTACTACTGTATTACCTGTTGGTTGAGCGGCCCATTCCCATGTCCCTTGATCTGCTGCCATAGCAACAAACCCTGTACCTGCGCCAGATAATGTTGTTAATCCTACACTAATCACACCTGATTTATCACCCACAACAGCAATGCTTCCATTACCTATATTTCGTACATCAAGTATTTTGTCATTTGAAGTTCCACCAAGAGATATTGACCAATCCCATGAACCGCTAGAATTGAATTTTGCTAAAAATCCATCATATCCTCCTCCTGAATTCACTGAACAACAAGACCCGAATGATACGCTATTATCAAAATAACCTGAAACAAAAATATCACCTGAACTTGTGACATCTAGACTCTCAACCCAACTACAATAATTCCCACTACTACAAGTTGGTTCACCCATCCACCACATTGTTCCATTTGATGAAAATAATCTAATTAGAGCGCCGCTTGCATACGCGTTTTTGTTATTATTACTAGTACTTGGGTCATTATAATATCCTGATTTCGCCCAGAATATTACACCACCATTTGGATGCCCTATCATGGCTTCAAGAGATAAATCGTACTGGGTGTATTGGCCTGAACGGTAAATATTGCTCCATGAACTTGTGACTCCTCTTTTTGCTATACAAATATTCCAAGAACTACTGCCTGAATAACTTGTGCCGTGCATATTTACAGTTCCATAACATGCACCGGAAAACCAAACTTCACCATTAGAAACGGCAATATCAACATCAACATATCCTGATGTTGAGAAACCAATCGTATCAGCGGACATCCACCCATTTGTTGGCGACCAACTTGCTACAATAAATCCTGAACCTGTTGAGCGAGAGGTCAGCCCTGGTATCTCTAAGAAATCAGTCCAATGGAAACCAACCCATACAGTGCCATTATCACCTACTGTCATTGCAGCCCATTCTCTTTCTGTTGTGAATCCTGAACTGCCTTCCCAGTGACTGCCTATTTTGATTTCATCAAGATGTGTCCAAGTTCCATTTGAATCAGACATCGCAAGGAATAGGCGAGATTCATATGTATTTGATGTCGTAAGATCGCCACCAATTACATTGTTACCAAAACGAATATTTTGCCCATAACGAGTTGATGACCCAAGCAAAATATTTGATGTGTTGTCATACTGTTCTAAATCAATTATTGTTTCAGAACCTGTGTGGCCAATTAATGCATAGAATTGTTGGGAGTTCAGGCCATTATTCCATGAATATCTTTGGAGAGTTGTTGCTGGAGCGTCTGAATAATAATGATAACTTCCGCTATTTCTTGCTAAACCATTGAATGGGATAATAATATGATCATTACCCGAGGTCATGTCCATCCAAGCAACATCATCAACACTAGAAGAACCAGATGTCATATAATTTGAAGTTGCCATAGAGCCTGTGTTTGTCAATTCAACAAGAATCGCATTATTATTACTATTTTGTTCATAAATCCAATTAGAAGAATACGACCCCGAATAAAATTTGAATCGGGAATTGTAATTTAGACCCATCAATAAATGACTACCATCAATATCAATAGATGGATTATTAACATAATTATTTGAATAACCATAATTCAAGTATGTTCCAAGCGCCCAACCAATTGCACCTACGTTTGAAAATTTAACCACATATGATGTGCGGTATCCGTTTATGTACAATTGTATTGAACCCCATGTGATGGACGCTGAACTACTAGTGTTCACCATCATTTCACCAGCCACAAACACATTGCCGGCACTATCCACATCTACTGACCACGCTCTATCATTGTACGAGCAAATTGGTTTGCGAACCCATTCAACGCCGGCTTTTGCTACGCGCATAACAAGAGAATCTGAACCAGCACCACCCCCATGGGTAATTGATGTTTGATCAAGTGTCAAACTTGATGTTGTGAATTCTGCAACGACCATTACTTTTCCATTGCCGTCTGCAGCGATGTCGTGAGCTTGTTCTTTACCTGTACCACCATAGATTCTACCTTGTTCCCAAGAACCATTTGTGTGCCCCCATAATACGAAAAAATCTGTGTCTCCACTGTTATTCAGCGTTGTTCCATTGATTGTAATTTGTGGACTTGCTGTCCATCCAGAATAAACTAATCCACCTGTGGAGTCTAATGTTACCCCTGTGATGTTATCAAAACCTGCGCCATTAACTGAATTACCCCACGAAATTGCTCCGCTATTTCTACCAATACTAACTACGAAACCATCCCTGCTACCTGAATTATTCAAAATTGAAGAACTCGCATTAAACTGTGGTGAATCGTAACTACCAACAACATAAACATCACCTGAAGGATCTACAATCATATCTTCAACATGCTCATCTAAAGCACCACCAAAAGTAGTCAACCAAACACAATCACCCATTGAAGAAAATTTTGCTGTAAATACATCTAGACCACCATTATTCAGTGCATGGTGATAGTCGAGAGAAAGGCTACCACCTCGGAAAATACCTGAAATATATGTGTTGCCAAAAGTGTCAACCTCTACCTCCCTAGTCCAAACATATCCTGCATCATAATCTTTGGTAACCCACTCCCAACCAAGTGGGTTGGTTGCTGTTTTTGCGCTATTGAAATCATCGACTTCATCTACTAAAACAACAGATTCATCTGTCATTTCAAAATTTGATGAGAGAGCCACAAGAGGGGCCGCCAACATTAGAATCGCTAAGAACAGTGCTCGGTGCATCAATGCGGAGATTCACCGTGTGTTAATACCTGTTTCGCCGAAGAAAAATCCTATTCGGGGGGGATATTTAACCACGCTTCAAATCTACATAACCAATCGGTTGTATTGTATTGAGTTCTACGCTCCACCTCTACAATTGGACTACCTTCAAGTTGGTATGGTAATATTTTTTGTAATTCATTAGTTCGATTTGAAATCTCATTTTCTGGAGCAACTAACCAACCACGTACAAGAGTTGGGCTACCTGTTTTCAATAATCCAATAAGATGAGGTAAATGAGTTACTGTTTCGTGAGGGAGATTAACCAATAGGACGTCGTACTTACCAACCAATTCACTGTCTTTTGTCAGAGTTAAAGCATCGCGTACGCCGATATAATCACCTGATGTTTGTAATTGGTTTGCTTTGATATCGTCTAATGAAACATCTACACCATTACGTTTCAAATTATCAACAAGAAGTGGCATCGCATCTGGATTGATATCGCAAGCGAGTAGGTTTCCAACTAAGTCATCAATTTGTAAAAGGTGGCTGAAAGCAGGACCAACCCCACAATATGGGTCTGCAACATCTAATGGGCGGCCAAGCATCTCTCTAAGTTTAATTGCACTTTCAACAGTATGAACACGTTGACTTTGTAGCCGGTGAGAAAAGAATGCTTTTCGTGGATCAACTTTAATGTTCAAATTGAATTCTCTGACTAATGTTTCTGTTTGTAACAATGTTTCCCTGGCTGGTTTTGGTAATAAATTAATTTGCTCAACTGTCAAGAGTTGGCCATCTAGCCTAGCAGCCAATGGCTCTAATTCTCTTATTCTAAAATCGCCCTTAACACCGTGATCTCGGAATACTGCTCTCACCTTTTTATGGTGGGTGATTTTTGCTAGTGCGACTTCCTGAGCATGTTGTTCAAGGTGTTTTTCAATTTTGAACAGAAGTATGTCACCAAGCGGTTCTTGGGCGTTTGGCCACCCGCCTTCGTGCAAAGATATGATTTCTTCATCAATAAATTGTGGCAAGTATCCAATCCATTTTTGTGGTAAGCGTTCCGATTGTTCCGCCTCTTTTTCCTCAAATTGATTTAATGGCTCGGGTAAATTTACAGGAGGATTATCTCCAAGTGGAATTAGTTTAAACTCGCCATCATCCAATACTCGATATCCTTTAGATGACCATTCAAAGCTGTTTACGCAATCCAAAATAGATTGGGTTTTTTGCTTCGGCACCCTCAAATGACGCATCATACTCGAAAGTCCGATAAGCACTACTCGCTTGACGATGACGGAGGATGGGTTATGACAAATTTTGAGTCTGGGTTGTGGTTGATTGGCCTAGGTCCTGGAGATTTGTCCGCCATGACTATTGCTTCTATTGAAGCGGCGAAATCCTGTAATTATCGTTTTTTAGAAGGTTATACCGCACTTTTACCATCTGGTGAAGGCCAGAAACTTGTTGAAATTGTTGGAGAATATGAGTTGCTAATGCGCCCTGAGGTAGAAAACCCCGACCAATTATTGGAGCTTGCTAGTGAAAACGCGGTGGCTTTGATGATAGTGGGCGACCCATTGCAAGCAACAACCCATGTGGATTTGCAATTACGAGCCAGCGCGGCAGGAATTAACTGCCATGTAATTCATGGGATTTCAATTACAACAATTGTAACCGGCGCTGTTGGTTTGCAATCATACCGATTTGGAAGACAAGTTACACTTGCTTATCCGTATGGCGATTATCTTGCTACATCACCATTTGAATTGATCTTAGATAATCTTCAGCGTGACTTGCATTCACTTGTTCTACTTGACCTAGACCCAACAGGCATGGGTGTGGATGAACAAAAACCGATGAGCCCGGCCATGGCTGTAGATGTTCTACGACGTTCTGCCGACAAAATTGGTGAAAATATAGAACAATGGAAAATTGTTCTTTGCAGCGATATGGGGCGTCCAGAACAACGTATTTTCTACGGCACTTTAGATGATGTTCAATCTATTAATGATGGGTCAATCCACTGCATTGTAATCCCTGGAAGATTAGATGAATTAGAGGTTGAGGCTTTAGCACGCTGGAATTAATGGTAGCCGTTGCCCTCAAGGGAGATGGGCGACTCGGAGACACGCGGGGAACTATTATGGCAGGACCAGCTGAAGTTGAATTCCCCGGGAAGAAAAAACAGAAAATACGTATGCGTGGCACGAAAAGGGCTTCTGATTCAGTGCAAAAACGCTTGCGAAAAAACCTCGATGTGTTGTTGGAAGAGCCACATTCAATTCTGCCCACACTTTCTGGCCGAACCTCTCGTGGTTTTGGTAGACCAAATAAAATGAAATCCTGTCTCAAAGATATTGAGAAAGTCATCAGTAAACGGGAAGATAGAACATGGTTACACAAGCGTATGGCGTCGGGAAAAGGTGGCTTGATGGGTCGGGCATTTGCCGGTTGTTTAGCTGCCGCACATGAAGATGAGTTTGAAACCGTGGCGATATTCAAACATCCTGTCTATGGCTCATCCTCATTTATTCGACGAGGGAGAGGGAAGCCAGCTCACCTACTCGGTTTGCAAATGCACACCCACCCGATATTCCGATTGCTTGCGTGGGAAGAGTTAGCGAGGGCTGGTTACTGGTTTTTTTCATGGTCAAATGATTTTATTTGCACCGGTCTTGACCCTGTCCCACCCGAAGAATGGGTGACAGAGGGACTTTCCTCTTCTCCATTGAAATTTGACATAAATGATGATGGTGTTTGGCAAACAGGAAGCGATGAACACGAAATTGTGATGAATTATTCAAATGGTTTAGTCGTTAAAATTAGTCTTGATGAACTCTCAAAAACCAAAGAGGCTTTTGTGCAAAGTATTGTTCTTACGATGTCGCCACCACGATTATCAGAAGTAATAGAAGTTGAGACTAATTATCGTCCTAATGGCTGGCCAAAAGACTTGGAAATTAATCAAGAAACTATTGATTCAATGGATGCTGTTGTCGAACAATGGTTACGTTTAGAAATCCCGGATGCCAGCCTCAAAATGGTCTTACACGCTGCTTTTTGTGAACAATTAGAAGAAGGTTTACTACTCAAAGAAAACTGGTTCTCGAATGATGATAAAGATAGTTTCTTGCAAGAATTACAAGGAAGTAAGACTGAATTAGAAGCTGTATCAATATTACTTGATACATTAGATGGTGGTGTAAGTGTTGATTCTGCGGGAGAAGCGCATTGGTTAGCCAACGAAGTGGTTCGAATGGCAGATGATAGCGCTCATTCATTGCTCAAAGCGACTTGGGGTAAATGTGGTTTGGATATCCTTGAGGAGATGTTTGATTTGACTGGGGATGATGCTGATGATATCTATGAACAGCAACTAAACAGCCGTAAGGCGTTCAGTGGTTTCTTAAAAAATCTCGATGAAAAACAGAGCAGTGTAAGAATGATGAAAAAATTCCCTTATGATTCTGAATTATTACCTACACCACTTGATTTTGCGGATTCGTTAATCAAAAAGGCACACTCTGAAGGAGTTGGGAAAACCACGACTATGGCTAGAAAATCTGGTGAGGGTCGGAAATCTTCAATGGGTTGGGCGTGGGTTTGCGTCCACGGTAAAAATGACGGAGAGGCATGGCACTACGAACCATCCATTCGTGACCTTGGGGGTGATTGGGTGCCAGCGCTGAAATCATTATGGGAGGCTAGTAAAACTATCATTGATGACGGTAGTAGTAGTGATTATGTTGAGGCTATGGAAAAACTACGGAATGTCACCGGTACCATGGAAAACCTACCTGAATAGATCCTCTAATCAATTCTCAACTTGTTGTTTAACCCAATTGAAGTACTCAGTATTCGTTTCTTCAAGTCTGTGAATTATTTGTGGTACATCATATGGATGATTCTCGACTAATGTAGAAATTAGTGATTTTTGTTGATTTTTTGTGGTTTTAATGGTTAAGCGCCATTCATCCTCAGACACTATTTCGCCATCCCATGAATAGGTGGAATTAATTTTCTCACTCTGAACACAGGCCGCTAATTGTTGAGAAATTAATTTTGTTTTTAACTTCATTATTTGTTCTGTAGTCCATTCAATTGGCAATGTGGTGGTAACTACTACAATGCTTGTCATCAATCATCAGCGGGAAGTAGGTAGTGCATCAATCTACGCAATATGAAAATAGGAATCAAGCGAACCATTGAAGGCAAAGGTGCGGGCGTGGAGTGTATAGGTGAAACGATGACCGCTTCATGGGCAGAGCCAATCAACACGGGGGGTGTGCCAAATGGCGGTTCGGAGTTCGATGTAATCGTTGTAGGTGGTGGACCGGCTGGCTCCTCTACCGCTTCATTTGCGGCAATGAAAGGTTACAAGGTACTTCTCTTGGAGAAGGCAGTATATCCGCGTGACAAAACTTGTGGCGATGCCGTGGGTGGCTCGTCAATGAGAATCGTCACAGAACTTGGGGTTCGGCCGATGATAGAAGAAACTCCATTGTTTCGTGTTGATTCCATTATCTTCTCCGGTCCTGGAAAAAATACAGAGGTTCGAATCAATCTACCGCCTGATCAAGTGGATGACAGGACTGCGGGGTACTCACTCCCACGATTACAATTTGACTACATGATGTTCAAGCGAGCAACTGAACTCGTATTGGAAAATGATGGTTCCGTCATTCAAGACTTTGCTGTGAAAGAAGTTCATATCGAAGGTGAAGGCGATTCTCAAATCATTACTGGTGTGAGTGGAATAGTTGGAGGAAGAAAGAGTGGGAATGATGTTTCAACATTCTCTGCGCCAGTGATTGTCGGCGCAGGTGGATTCAATTGCCCCGTAGCTAAAGCAGTGACTGAAACTTGTCATGACGAAACGATGCGAGATGATGACCATTACATCGCAGCATATAGGGAATATTGGGAGATGGATGCGAGTTCAAATATTGGACCAATTGAAATCCACTTCCTAGGAGGTAAACTCTGTAATGGGTACTTTTGGATATTCCCAGTAAATGATAAAATTGTGAACGTTGGGTGTGGTCTTCTCATCAGTGATATGCATAAAATGGATACTAAATTGCGGGAATTGCAATCCTGGGTTATCAATGAACACCCTAAGTTCGTGGATAGATTTGCTAACAGTAAAATGGTTGAAGGAAGCGACAAAGGACACTTGATACCGTGTGGTTCACCTAGGAAGAATGCACCAAGTTACCAACCTAGGAGATTCGCTATGGCTAGTGCTGCTTGTGTTGGAGATGCTGCTAGCTGGGTTGACCCGTTTTCAGGCGAGGGTATGCACCAAGCTCTTCTTTCAGGTAAAGTATTGGTAGAATATATGGAAGGTGAAAGTGGTAGTGTGGTGTTCACAAAAGAAGCGGCCCATGAATACCAGTTAGATATGTGGGGACGCTTGGGGCCGGTTTTGTCAAACAGTTTGAAACTGCAGAAATTAGTTAGAAGAAAGTGGTTGTTGAATTTGTTGCTGAAGAGAGCGGCTCGCGACAATAAACGAGGTAAAGCAATTCGAAATCAATTGGAATTAGCATGTTCAACAAAATCTGGTCAAGAAGATATGGCTAGTACTTGGCAGATGGTGAAGATGGTTTTCTTCTAAGGTGAAAACATGAATCATTCTCTAAATGGAATTAAGGCTGTTTTCCTTGACCTTGACGGAACTATTTATCTTGGTAATGAATTGATTGATGGTGCTGTTGAATTTCTGAACCGATGTGATGAAAGGGGTGTTCAGCGCTTCTTCTTGTCAAATAATTCATCTAAATCAGTAACTGAATATTTAGCAAAATTGCATGGACTTGGAATTCCTGCAGAAGCAAATGATGTGCTACTATCAACTCACGACCTACTCTCCTGGTTAGGTGCTGAAGGTGTTACTGAAACCTACCTTGTTGGTACTGAAGGGATGCGCTCAATGCTTGAAGAAGTAGGAGTTTCAACACGAAGTGGTGAACCACAATACGTAGTCCTCGGTTATGACACAGAAATTGATTATGAAAAGTTAGCAACGGCATCAATCCACCTTCACAATGGAATTCCTTTAGTTGCATCACACCCTGATATGGTGTGCCCTTCACCTGATGGAGGGCTACCAGATGTTGGCGCCTATCTCGCACTTTTCAAAGCCACAACTGGAGTTGAGCCAACCCATATTTGTGGTAAGCCAAATGCTGGAATGATACTCCATAAGATTGAGGAATTGGGTTTACAACCTTCTGATTGTGCAATGGTTGGTGACCGCCTTTACACCGATATGGAAATGGCTGCACAAGCTGATGTTGTTGGTGTTCTCGTGTTATCTGGTGAAGCAACTCTTGATGATTTAGAAGCGGCACCACAAACCCCTGATGTTATTGTTGATTCTGTCGCTAATCTATTTTGATTGATACACAATCACCATTAACATTAGTTTAGCGCCTAGCCCTATGCGTAAGGAAGCAATTGCACCAATACTCGTTCTACTAATGCTAG
>JAQXFA010000147.1 GCA_029250565.1 Candidatus Thalassarchaeaceae archaeon | reverse complement strand
AGGAGTCAACAATATCTAGGTAAATGTTGTAATCACCTGCTAATACACCATTACTCAATGGTACAGTGAACTGGTGAGTAAGTGCAGCGTCAAACGGATATACACAGTCGTAATCCACATCTTCAACACAATCTAGAACATCTGGACGATACAATGTTACATCAACAGATGCAACCTCAAAGATAACCTTTGACACATTGTTTCCAAGCGCGACTTCCTTGGTATTGGTCCAGTTGTTTCCAGCTGTTTGATTGTCAAATATACTCATTACATCAATTCGATAAATACCTTGTTGGAAGTTATGTACTCCAACAGATACATTGCGCTCTTCACGTGCATCAATACCAGTTACAGATGAATAGTATGTCTGGTCAGAAGTAAATGTGTACTCCTGTACAGTAATGTTGTCAAGGGCAAAACCAGCGAAACCAGAAGAACCATTGATACCATCACTATTTGTCATGAAGCGGAAAGTCAAATCGACTTCTGCACCATCCATTGATGTACACTCAGTACGCCAGTTGTTGGAAGGTCCTGTACGGTTCTGTATAACGATGTGAGTCAAATCTAGTGTGACTGACTTCACGATGCCTTCACTATCATACCATACGACATAATTTCCTTGATCTGTGTGGTCTCCCATGTATTCAACTTCGTCAAAGACACCATCATCATCGATGTCTTCGCAACTTTGGTTTGGACCGCCAATAATTCCATTCTCATTGTAGTCATTCCACGAACCATAAACAAGACCTTGGTAGGTTTGTGAACCTTTACGCCAACTAATTTCTAGAGCACCATATTCATTGATTCCAACAATATTACCCTCTTGGTCACTGAGGTAATCTGCCTCTGCGAAGTAATCGAAGGTTAGGTATGCAAAGTCACCACCCATATTGCGCAAATCAATAGTTTGGAGCGTCATTGACTCATTCCAGTTGTCACCGTATCCTGAATCGGGATGACCGAACCAGTAAGCGTTACCACCAAACAAGGGCCGGTTACCTGGAACAATTGCATTTTGAACACCTGAATCAGTATCATCTACAATCCCGCCAATACCATCGCTATCATCGCCAAACATGTATGCACATGCGCTTGGCTCAAAGTCCTCAACCTCCTTACATGGATTTGTGAAAAGAGCATTTGGTTGAGCGGTATACACAGTTGCTTTGACCTCAAAATCCATCACAGTGTTACCTGCATTTTCAACAATAACATCAATCGGCATATCTCCGGATGCATACAATGCACCTCTGTCTTGAGAAGTAATCTCCTTGACTGCTGGATCGTACAAGTTTAGCACATCCATCTTCCAGCGCATGTCATCATTGCTTGAATCCTCATTACTGAATCCGGTAGGAGACGTCAGGGCGCTCTCAACCATGTATTCAGTACCATTTGTGAAGTATGCGTTCAGAGTAATGGTTTGCTCATCACCAGGAGCGAAGTTATTGAGATTCAGAGTCTGTGAAACAGGCTGAATTTGGCCAAACTGCGTGATAGTCTTCTTGATTGTCAAGTTATCAAACGCCATACCATCCCACTGAGTGTTACGCGATGTGTTGTCACGGCCCACACTTCCTTCGTATCCCGTTCGGAAACGGAATCGTAGGTCAATTGTATCTCCAGCCCAAGGTGTCAAATCCAGTGAATTGTTTCCTTTGAGATCCATCCAACTGTAATTTGTACCATAGACATGGTAAATTCGACTTGTATATTCAATAGAGCCACCATTACTGTAATACTCGTTAATTCTTACAGCATCATATCCACCACGATAGATGATAGGAACCCATCCTTCATCATCGGTGTAAACATCAATGTTACACGAATCATCATAAATTACCATTCCTGAGATTGAACCTTGAGCGTTAACATAGTGCACAACTGAATAACCTACGCTACAGTATAAATCAAGTTCTAGAGATGCAGCATCAGCACCGGTCAAATCGATGTTTTGCAAGATAATTCCATCATCTTGGTTGGAGAGGTATCCGCTTTCCATTTGATTGCCAGCAGTTGCATTTGGTTGCCAAGTTCCGGCCCACATATAGTCCGTCGGATTAACATCCGCTTCATCCCCTTCCGGATTCGCAGAATGATTTGCAGCAACCTCTTCGTGCCAGTAATATGCCTCTCGGTCATAGTCAGCATTAGCCCAAGTGCAACCTGTACCACAGTTAGTAACTGCCGAAGTTTCATAGTCGTTTGAATAAACAGTAGTGTCTACTCCACCTGTGATTTCTTTGACTGAAACATCAACATCTACGCTTCCAGTGATAGAATTAAGTCCAGTATTTTGCACTGTAACATTAACCTCACGAGTACCCTCACCAATCGTCATTCTTCCAGTATCGGGATTGAAACTCGCTGGTGAAACGCTCATACCTGAAATACCAACATCTTCGTTATCAAGTTGAACAACAGAAATCGCATCAAGATTACCACATCCAAAACCATTCAGTTGTGGGTTTAGTGGATCAAAGGCGCATCCCTTTGAGTCAATGTGTAGTGCACCATTTGAGTATTGGTATGTGTAGTCACGGTTACCAATTGCTAAGTCAAGAGCACTGGTTGGTCCTCCAGCAAACTGGCCTACAAGAACCATAGTTGGTCGACGACCAACTGGCATGGATTGTGGTTGATAATATCCCCCGCTACCATCTGATAGAATAATTTGAACAGTATTCAATTCCTCTAGGTTATCTGTTGAATATGATGTCACAGTATTACCGCTTTGGCCGACCAAACTGGTAATTGTGGATGTTGTTGGAACAACTAAGTCAATACTTCCATCTTGATTAACATCCTGCAATTCAACTGAAGCGGGTATGAATGATCCTATAGTCGGAGAAACGGCAATTTGCTGCCAATTACTCTGTGAAGGACAAGGAGCCGCCGCACAACTCTGCAATACAACAGTTGTCAAGTTCGTGATTGCCATAGTGTCAATCTTTCCGTCATTGTCTTCATCAGCGATATCAAAACTACCACTTTCAGAATGCAATTTAATTGTGTGTTGCTTGTTAGGATCATTCCATGCTGCAAATGTATCGAGCGTACATTCGAATTCAACAATCGATACGTTATCCCAATCCCCATCTGAGAATCCTGTTGCAGCATTGAATCCTGGCCAAAAGTGCAGGAATGCATCTAAATCATCACAATCATTTCCAATAGGCCCACCTACAACAGCCTCTCCGAAGTTTCCGAGCCTGATGTCTGCATACACCTTGTTAGCTAAATTATCTAGAGTAGTAATCTTATGATTCGTAGCAGCGTTGTTACGCTGAGAACCACCAAGATAAGTTAGGAGACGTTGTGTACCAGAAGCCATGTCTTGCAATTCAAGAACTACGATATCGTCAACGCCATCACCATTAACATCACCAATTTCGAAGTTCCATACGATATCACCCATTGTGTAAACCGCATCTTCACTGAAAGTTCCAGCGCAGTCCTCATTTCTCAAGACTGTTAGATTCCCACGGATTACTTCAGTTCCTCCAAAGACCTGAATATTTCCTTGGTAGAATACAATGTCATCCTGACCATCATCATCAATGTCACCTACTTCGACACCACCAACATCTGCGATGTCAGTGAATCCAGCACGGCGGCTTGCATTGTTTGAAACCCAAAGGTCTGTTCGGTCTTGATAATTACCGTTATCATTCCAGAGAATGGACAAGAAATTACCCATCTCACTCGCGGTCACAATATCATCATCACCGTCACAATCAAAGTCACCAGTAGCTAGATCCAGAGGATTCCTTGTTACTGGGTATTGCTTTGAATTACTCGCCGATACATCCAGTACTGCCAACGAAGTTGACAACACCATCAGTGCGACTAGTGCAAAGGCTTTGACCCGCATCTTGTTCATATTCAGTTCTAAGGTATGGCTCGACATACAAGACCAACCGACTTTGCACTTTCTTATTACCCCTTTCGTGCGCGTGTGCGAAAAATGCTATAGCAAATGGCACGCAGTACAACGATTATAGTTTCTAAGTGTTAGTTTCCCATACTGCCGCATATCCAACACAAAATCCGCTGAAATAATGACAATTATTTGCCCCAAAAATGGCATTATTTTTGCACGCTTTAAACCGCGTCAAGCCATGTTGGAGCGGGACCAAATCCCTCTCTAGTACCACCGTAAATCTTGACAAGTTTTCCTAGTTGATATTGAGTCTCAAGCCAGCCCTCAACAAGTTCATCGTCCAAATCATGTCGGCCATGAATTGTTTTGACAATCACATCGACAGGGAGAGCCATTACACCGAATCTACGAACTGCAATTCGTAATGCCTCGCGTAACCAACCTTCGGCTACTGGTTCAGTTGATGGTGACCCCTGTGGTGGCTTTGGTGCTTCATCATACTCATCAAGAATTGCTCTCAAATCACCAACGCTAGGTGATTCCTCTTTGTAGATACCAAGCTTCGTCATTTCTTCATCTATGTTCAAATCACCTATGATTCGGCGTACAGTCAACACACTCTCAGGATTTGGTGTGGGGCCAGGAAGTGGTTTACTAGCCCTTCCTGATGATGAAGAGGAAGTGATAATCGGATCGCCATCTGAACCTATACTAAGGCGCTCTAGTAATCCAATGCCACTGAGGCCTATTTTCTCTCGCCAAGATTCAACCCAATCCATTTCGCCCTCAATAAGAATGATGATGCCATCATCTGGCGACCGGAATCGATAGCAGGAGCGTATTTCGTCTACCACGACCTATAGCGGATAGAGGTGGTTCTTGAACCAACCGTTAAAATGACGTAAATTCAATCATTCATTTACTCATTTGGTTTCAAGCAAGACGGCGGAATTTGCCACCTTCTTCTTGTTGCCATTGATATCCATCTGGGTGCTCGTAAACAGTAATACCATCATTCACTTGGTATTCTCCACCACTAGGTAAATCTAGGTAAGAATCTAGAATTTCTGTTTCATCTTCTGATATGACATTGTTCGCTGTGAATTCTGGTTCCGTTACTTGAGGAGTTAATTCCATTGATTCCTCCTGCTGTACAACAATTGAAGGGTGGATTGTTTCCAATTCCGCTGATTCTTCCAATACGCCCATTTTATCATTAAACAGTGATTCCTCATTGACTTCTAGAATCTCTGGATCTCTCCTATCACGCATTGCAAACATGACACTGATTGCACCAATTCCGACCAACATCAAGACGAATGCTGAAATCATCCAATTGAAGGGAGTTTTACCTGCAACCTCTGCTGATGTACTACCATCCCCTTCTGGCTCGTTGTCACTAACAACCTCATCTGAAACAAAACGTGGTGAAAGCATTACTACAGTGGTTTCCCATTGTCCTATTGATGTGTTAGTGGATTCATTGACTTGCTCAAATTCTAATGAAATTTGGAAGACCCCTGATATTTCTTCATTCTCTTCTGCAGTACAATCATATTCTGCCCGCCCTGATGGAGTTATCTCAAAAACCGTTGGTGTACAATCAAATGGATGAATAGATGAATTTGGAGAAAGTACAACAAATCCGTTGGCGTCACCACTATTTGTAACTGTACATTTGACGAAGTGTGTTGATGAAGTAAAATTTCCTATTTTACCATTATACGCGATATTTGGCAATGTAAGTTCCTCATCATAATTACTGCATGAGATGTGCCATTCCGGCGCCGGCGGGGGCGTTGCAAAAACATCCAAAGAAGCGGTCTGTGAATTGACTTGCCAATCAGAAGTAGAAAGCACCATAGAAATTGTATGAGTCCCTATTGTTGGAATAGTGACGGTGTAAGTCCCCGCACCCCCATTTGGTTGAACGACCTCGATTAATTCCCCATTTAGAGATATTTCAAGTTCCATTGAGCAATCAATTGAACATATTGCATCATAAGAAATATCAAAAGTTCCCGGATGCAAAACAGTGGGGGCTGATGATTGAATAATCAAGGACAAAATATCCTCATCCGGAAGCAATGTCATGGTCGCATCGGGACCAGAGACTTCATCATCGGCGATGTTCCCAAACTGATCAATCACTTGTATTTCAAATTCGTAATCACCAGGAGATAGTGTGGACAAATCTTGTGTGTAATCCGCCTCTATACTGAAGTATCTAGCATCTAATTCCCCATTTATTCCATGTAACATTGCAGTTGCAATCGCTCGGTGCCCTGCATCGGTGAAATCACCATTACCATCAGTCCACTCGGGATGCTCGGGACCATCATCAGATAGTGGAACTAAAGTCACCCAAGGTCTTGATGAGGCTATTTCAGTGATAATTCTGTTCTTTTCACTAATTGTCTGGAATTCCCCATATTGGAAACAACCTGCTGGACCTGAACCTATGTGGCAAATATAATCAGGGTCAATTTCCATAACGCCGATATAGATTTGAGCTCCTGTTGATGCAAGATTATCAAGCAGAAGTGGATAAGATGATTGCCAAATACTACTTGATGAGGATTTATAATCACGGATTGGGACAATTGTAATTATATCTGGATTTGCTGCTGTAATATCATATTGTTTAGAGAGGAAAGTCGTTACTGAACCCCATGAATCTGAGATATTTGTTAGAGTTAGCCCCGGCCAAGTTTGGTTTAATTCGTTGAATATAATTCCTGTTGTACTATTATTAGCACTAGAGGCACCAACCCCCATTGTTTCTCCTGAGCCAAGAGCAACATAGGAAGAAATGTTGAGTGGGTCGTTCATTACCGAGTTAGATAGTGGGACTGATGTCGAAAAACCATCAGGGCCATTGATTTCTAAACTGGCAGATGAGTTATCACGAGAAGTAGCTAGCCATTGACCTGATACTCTCCAATAAAGATTTGAGTTATCTTCACTTACCACAGTTAATGGCCCTTCATTTGGTGGAGTTGAGTCAATAAGATGCACTTTATCAATTACTGCTGATGACCAATTTTCTTCGTTCAAATTAATGTCTATAACTCGGAATCTAATATCCCACCAACCCAATTCAGCATGAGATAGTGAGATTGAGCCGCCATAAACTTTTGAATTATCATGCCAATACAATGGAATGACAAAATCATCCTCGGTATCAACTGGATTGATAATGTGCACAAACACATTGAGATCTGTTCGGTTCTGAACTACAGACGCTTGGAATAACAATTCAACCCCTGGTTGAGTCTCACATACAGCGACAACAACTCGCTCACATCCACCTACTGACACTGACTCAAATTCTGGGTACACTGGCCTCAAAATCAATACCTCATACCACGCACCAACCCCTGAAGGTGTACGAGAGTTCCCCGCAGCATCAGTCATCCAAAGCCATAATGCCATTGAATCACCATACTCTGCAGAATGCTGAGATGTGTCATAAAATGCAACGTAATTATTGTGAAGAGTATCCCAACCCATTGTTGAAAGTGAGGCGGGTGGCCATGAAGAGATGCTACCCAGTCCTTGCAAGTGCCAATCAATTGTAGCATCAGATTCGTTGCCCAATACACTAACGCGTATTTCAACTAGATCTCCAACTCTAGCCTCAGTGACTTCTTGTCCATCAACATAGAAGGTTATGCCACTAACTTCTGGCAAAATATCGTCAATAAAGTTGACCGACAGATTATCCAATAATACCTCGTGAGAATCTAATGTAACTCCTTGAGCCATTATAGGGAATGTACTGAAAGTTGCTTCTGCCCATCGCCCACCAGTCCTATTCACATGGGCATTGAGTGCGGATACTATAGTGCCATTATCACCCAATTTTTCAGTTAATTCGTATGGCACGAGGACAAATGTACTAGAAAAACCACCCATGTACGGACCTTGTGATGAACAATCTATCTCTAAATCACTCCACGTCATTCCGGCTGTGCCGTTGGTTGTGAATACATTATTTTTCCAATTAGATTGTAGTAGTGAATTATTCAATTCAATGGTCATACCCATTGCTGGAAATTGACTACTGTTGATTGAAAGCAGAGTTTTTCCAGCGAGTGAAATTGTAACGTTTGAATCAACATTGAAAGTGGGTGGGATAATATGTATCCATCCAGAGTCAATAGCAGTGGCGTTTGTTGGAACCGATATGTGGAAAGTTGTAGGTCCACCCATTTGACTATAAGTTACAGTTGAATCCATAACA